>JAURCU010000019.1 GCA_030828305.1 Luteolibacter sp. | reverse complement strand
GCATTCGAAAGCTGCGCAAACATGGCAATCACGGCCAGGAACAGACTTACTTCCTCTGCAAACTCAAGACCAAGGCGCCGGAAATTGACGTCAAGCAACGGCCACCCGAGTTCATGGACCACGCCTGGATCAAACCAAAGAACTTCAAACTGAAGTGGTTGCCCAAGTTCAAGCGAGACGTTTACCGAGAAGTAATGCGCGACTTCTTCAAGGTGGAGTTGTAGCCCCGACGGAGTCGAGGCCGTCATTGGTCCTTAGTCCCTGGTCCTTCGTCCAAGCCCACCCGGATCTCTGCCCAAGCCAAAAAGCAGCGCCAGCGAGCGCCATGCTTTTCCCAACAAGCCACTCCATGGGCGCGCGGGTCGGACAATCTCCCATCCCTTTTCTAGGGCCAGTTGGGTCAGTCGCGCCCCCGGATTCACGCATACCGCATGGTCGCAGAGGGTGAGCAAGGGCAGGTCAGCGGTGCTATCGGTGTAGCCGTGGGCGTGAAGGCTCTCACCATCGAACCAAGTTGCTGGCAAGACCCGCTTCAATCGCTCGACCTTGGCTTGCCCCTTGTGGTTCTCCAAATCGGGAAAGAGGTGACCAAGCTCAAGCTCGGTTGCGAGAATGAGATCGAAACCCAAACGCTTGCCTATTTCCTTCACGTAGAACTCGGGGCTTGCAGAGGTAAGCACGGTAAAGTCGCCCTTGCGCTGATGCTCATCGAGCATGGCCTTCACCTCAGGATAGATGGCCGGCATCAACTGATCGGCAAACTCCGCCGCATACCCCTCCAGACGCTCCTGGTCGATACCCCACAGATAGCTCAGAAAGACGCGCTTCATGCCCTCGGCACCAATCAACCCGGAAAAGGGAGCCAGCAGCAGGAAGTGCTTCAGAAAGACGATGCGCCACCGCTCCTTGCGCACCACAAAGTGGCGAAACAGCAGCTGGCAGTCCCAGGCGATCAGGGTGCCGTCGAGATCGAAAAGGGCCAGGCCCTCAGGTCGATTCTCGGGAAGCGGATGGGTTGTTTTCATTCGGAATCTGGGGTCAGACTGCCACGCGGCGAGCCCAGTAAAGGCGGGAAATCAAAAATGGCAAATCACCTTTGCCACAGGCGAGATTACCCCTACCCTCCCATCCATGCCAGACCACACGGATGCGGATCCCCGTTTCAATGAATTCATTCTGATTCAGGCCCAGAACGCCGGATTGTTTCTTGGCCAGATTCCCAATCCATCAAACGGCGAAAAGAGCGTGAATCTGCGTGCCGCCCGCTCGGTCATCGATTCACTTGAAATGCTGGCTTCCAAAACGGCAGGAAATCTCACATCATCAGAAGCCAAACTGCTCGAAACAGCCCTTACCAATCTGAAGCCAATCTACGAAAATCTGCGCGCCGAATCTACCGAGGCCGAGTAAGCCCCCAAGGTCCGAGCCATTTCCAGCCCAAGCCCCATGTCCTTCGACCCCTTTCAAATCGGCAGTGTCCCAGTTGGTGGCCCAACCCCGTTTTTCATCCTCGGGCCCTGCGCGCTCGAGAATGAGCAATTCGCCTGGGACATGGCGCGTTCCCTGAAGACGATTGCTGATCGCACCGGCATCCATTTCATATTCAAGGCCTCCTTCGACAAGGCCAACCGCACCTCGGTTGGCTCCTTCCGCGGACCCGGCATCGACGAAGGCTGCCGTATCCTGGGCGAAATCGGCAAGGAGCTCGGTGTGCCGGTGACCACCGACATCCACACCGAAGATCAGGCCGCCATCGCGGCAAAACACATCGATCTCTTGCAGATTCCCGCCTTCCTCTGCCGCCAGACAGACATATTGGAAGCCGCCGCCAAGACCGGGCGCGCCGTAAACATCAAGAAGGGCCAATTCCTCGCTCCATGGGACACCGTCCACATTGCCGCAAAGATGCGCACCTTCGGCTGTGAGCGATTCCTGATCACCGAGCGAGGAACCACCTTTGGCTACAACAATCTGGTCACTGACATGCGCTCGCTTTACTGGATGCGTAAGGAAGGCTTGCCAGTCATTTTTGATGCCACCCACTCGGTGCAACGCCCTGGAGGACTCGGTGGCAGCACCGGGGGAGACGGCGAACTAGCTCCCATCCTTGCCAAGGCAGCTGTGGCAACCGGCGTCGACGGACTCTTCATGGAAGTGCACTCCGACCCAGAAAATGCAGTGTCAGATGGCCCCAACCAGATTCCTCTCGAATTCATCGAGGACCTGCTGATCAAACTCGTCGCCATCCACAACGCCGCCCACTGAACCATGCATCCCTGGCTTCCAGCATTGCTTGCTCTCTCTGTTGCCGCTGACGGAGCGCAAAACGGCGAGCGACCGCCCGAGAAAAAGGAAAAACTGCCCGCTTCCTCCCTGCTACCCGACGGCAGCCAACTGCATGGCGTGGTGGTTCCGCGCCACAACAAGCAGCGCGTGCTCGTCAATTCCCTGACGGCTGACATCGTCACTCTGGTCAACGACGAGACCATGTCCGGCGAGCGGGTGATCATCGACTTCTTTGATAATCGCGGCAAACGGGATGCGCGCATCAAACTCAAACAAGCCACCTTCCACCAAAACATGGGCATGCTGCATGCCTCCGAAAACGTGACCATGGATGCCGAGACCTACAAGGCACGTGGCACCGGTCTGCACTACGCCATTCGGCGTAGCCAGGGGCTTCTGAGCGGACCAGTTGTCACCTGGATCATCAACACCCCTCATAAAACTACCATGAAGCCCAAAGCCACCGCCCTGATCAGCGCTGCCGGAATCGCTCTTATTGCCCAGTCTGGTGACTCTGCCGATGCCCGAAATACCGCTCTCAAACCGGAGCCTGTGAAGGTGAACTCCGTCAGCAACAATCCCATTGGGGATGCGCGCGACGAGGCACGCGAGCAACTCAAGAAGGCCATCGAATCCTCATCCACCAGCGACAAGGAGGTGAAGGAATTCGTGGAACACATCCCGCTTGACTACCAAAAGCTCACTGGTGACAACCCAACGCCCTCGCCATCTAAGCCCATGAGCGTTGAGCCAAGCCCCGAGCACACCGTCATCAACTGTGAAGGCGGGATGTATTTCGACTCCGACAAGGGTCATCTGGTCTATCTCAAGAAGGTGGAAGTCAAGGATCCCCAATACATCCTCACCGGCGCGGACGTGCTTCGCGTCTACATGGCCAAGAAGCCCGCAAAGGCCAAGGTCGACTCCAAGGACCAGAAGCATGACAATGATAAAGCTCCCGCCAATTCCGAAAGAAAACAAGCGGATACCAAGCCCTCTCCGGATAAGGGCCCGGTGCCGACCATCGGAGGCAGCTTCGACAGCGTGGAAAAAATCGTCGCCACAGGCGCGGTTCGCATTCTGCAAAAGTCTGTCGAGAAGGGCAAACAACCCGTTGAGGCCAGCGGCGCGCTCTTTACCTACTACCCCGAAACCGGCGACATCCTGCTGAGTGGTGGTTACCCTTGGGTCAAGCAGGGTGATTTCTATGCCCGTGCCAAGCAACCCAACCTGACTCTTCGCATGAAGAAGAATGGAGACTTCGTCACTGAGGGCAACTGGGAAATGGGCGGCCGCCTCAACCAGAAGAAGAAACCCGGACCCAAACCCGAACCCAAGCCGGTGAGATAACTTCCAAGACTTTTCCTTGAGCTTTCCGGCTCAGTGGCTGATCAAGACCCACCACATGCACGATCCCGGATCCACCGTCCTGCAAACCGAGACCGCTATTCTCTTCGCCGATGGCCTGAAGAAAGTCTATGGCGGACGCTGCGTGGTCGACGGCGTTTCCATGACCGTGATGCCCGGCGAAATCGTGGGTCTGCTCGGACCCAATGGTGCCGGCAAGACCACTTCCTTCTACATGATCGCAGGCCTGGTGCCTGCGGATGCCGGTTCAGTGACCTTTCTCGGCCATGATATTTCCCACATGCCCATGCATCGGCGGGCACGGCTGGGACTGGGCTACCTGCCACAGGAGGAGTCCGTTTTCCGCAAGCTCTCGGTGCGCGACAACCTTCTGGCCATCCTCGAAACGCAGGGAGGGCTCAACCGCGCGGAGCGCAGGGAAAGAGCCGACGAATTGATGGATCGCTTTGGCATCACCAAGCTGGCCAAGTCGCTGGCCATCACCCTTTCAGGAGGAGAGAAGCGTCGCCTGGCCATTGCCCGCTCGCTTTGCTCCAACCCGAAACTGTTGATGCTAGACGAGCCCTTTGCCGGCATCGACCCCATCGCCGTCGAGGACATTCAGCGCATCGTGCGCGAACTGCGCGACTCTGATGACCTTTCCATTCTGATCACTGACCACTCCGTTCGTGAAACCCTCACCATCACCGACCGCGCTTTCCTCATCCATGACGGCCGGGTCATTCTTGAGGGAAAATCCGAGGAACTCGTCAACGATCCCATTGCCCGCAAGCACTACCTTGGCGACGACTTCAAGATGTGATTGGCGCCTCTAGACTGAGCCTTCAAAGAACGGACCCATTAACTGGGTCCCACATAGGTACCAATGATAATTGACGCACCCTGAAGATCAGGGTGTTGCTCGATCAGGATGCGTATGGTTGGCGTGTAGTCGCTGATATAGACGCCATTCTTGACGTGGAAGACCGCGCCGTGATGCTTGGAAATATAGGCCGCAATACTTTTGGGTGTTCCTTTGAGAATCGCATTCGGACCCGCCAGGGTATCCAAGCCAAGATAACTGACGTAGGCGGCGCGGTGGCCAAAAACCACAATCGGCTCAAGCGCGAGGTATGTCATGTCCTGAGCCTCGAATCGTTGCTTGTCGGATACCAGTTTCTTCATCGCCACCGAATCCCAACCCTGATCAATTTCCCCTTCCCATAAAATCGCCTGCTCGACAATGCGACCTTCAGGCGTGGATGGCTGCACCTTGGGCTGATTTCCTAAATTGGAAGCACAGGAAACCAAGAGCGGGATAGCACAGGCTATGGGCATGAATCGCATCATGCTTCATCAACACCCCAAGCGAGTGCCTTGGCAAGCCAACATCCTGTCATCAAAGGCCCAGAAAGTTCTCCTGATCTGTCATTTCGTCATTTCAGAGCGTCCCCGCATCGGTTTTGATACAGCGCAAGTAGCGCAATCTGTCCGCCCCTGAACCCATGCCTATCTCCCGTAAAGCCACCTGGAAAGTCAGCTTCGCCGTGATGGCAAGCCGGGTGCTGGGCTTGGTTCGCGAAATGATCTTTGCGGCCTGTTTTGGTGGCAGCAAATGGATGGACTGTTTCTATCTGGCTTTCAAGGTGCCCAACCTGCTGCGGGATCTGTTTGCCGAAGGAGCCCTATCCCAAGCCTTCGTCACCACTTTCACCAAGCAACTCAAGACCAATGGCGACCGCTCGGCCTGGCAACTCGCCAGCAAGATGCTGACCTTGGCTGCGGTGTTCATGAGTGGAATCTGCGTGATCGGCATGATTGCTGCCCCTTGGATCGTTGAAGCCCTGACCTTCCTCGCGCGTCACACTGACCGTAAATACGACCCGGAGCAGGTCGCATTCATCATCACGCTGGTGCGTATCATGTTTCCATTCATCCTTCTGCTCTCGCTCTCCGCACTGGTGATGGGCATGCTCAATGCAAAGAATGTTTTTGGCATTCCTGCCCTCTCCTCCTGCTTTTTCAACCTCGGTTGCATCATCGGTGGAACAGGCCTCGGTTGGTGGATGGATCCCGAATGGGGACCGCGAAGCCTGATCGGCTTCTCCATAGGTGTGTTGATGGGTGGCTTGGCCCAACTCAGCTGCCAGTTTCCTGCTCTGATCGGCGTGGGCTACCGCTGGCATGCCGACTTCCAATGGCGAGACTCCAGAGTCCATAAAGTCATCAAACTGATGATTCCGGCTGTGATTGCTGCCTCCGTCGTACAGGTCAATGTGATGGTCAATGCCATCTTTGCCTATGGCGTTGGTGAGGGTGCGGTCAGTTGGTTGAGTTACGCTTTTCGACTGATGCAGCTGCCCATCGGCGTCTTTGGGGTGGCCGTGGCCACCGTCACTCTCCCCGCCTTCTCGCGCGCTGCCACCGATGGCATCACCAACGAGTTCAAGAGCATCCTACAAAAAGGCCTCGGCCTGGTCGCCTTTCTGGTTCTGCCCTCCACGCTTATGTTAGTCATGCTGGCTGAACCCATCGTCAGCGTCCTCTACGAACGGGGTAATTTCGATTCACAAGACCGCCAGATGACCGCAATAGCCCTGCGCGCCTATGGATTGGGCCTGCTATGCTACGCTTGGATCAAGGTCATTCAACCTTCGTTCTACGCGATTGATCGTCGCTGGGTTCCCATGCTGGTCAGCCTCGGCTCCATTGGCATCAACATCGGGCTCAACTACCATTTCGTTTTCAACCTCGGCTGGGGACATGAAGCGCTTGCCCTGACCACCAGCGTGGTCGCAAGCGTCAACTTCGTGGTTCTATTCATCACCATGCGCGTCCTCGCAGGTGACTTCGGCACCACGAGCCTGCTTTCAGTGCTCTTGCGCTTGCTGATTGCGGGTGCACTGCTGGCCACCATCTGCCACTTCGGCAATGCACTGCTCTTCGCCGATCCCGGCGCCCTGCCTATCCTGCAACGCCTGGGCAGCTTGATTCTCGTTTGCGGGCTCGCTGCAACAGGATACCTGATCGCCTGCCACCTCTTGCGGGTTGGTGAAGTTCGCGAGGCTGTAAAAATGATCGCCTCAAAACTCAAATGAACGCCAAGATCATCAAATAAGGCTGTTTGTCCTGCTCTGTGCGGCACTGGCTCGTATTTCTGCAGTCATCGCGGTCTCAACCACGGACCGAAGTCATGGCCACCAGCGAGAGAGGCACATCTTGCTCCAACACCCCCCGGTCTATCGCAAGGGCGAATTGTCTATCTTCCCGATGGCCGGCCTTTGTATTCAGAGCACGTCTTTCTGGCCTTACGCATGATTGATGCTCGTTTCCAGTAAGAGTCCACCCATCCGAATTGGATGCATCTTAAAGACCCATTGGTAAACCCAGCGCTCACGTTGTGGATGATATCTGGATCAACCAGCCAATCATGAGCACTTGGGGAACGGTGAACAGGGGTAGGGCCAGGGTCGCCCGCCATGAACGCGTGGTCTCTTTGAGTGCCATGATTTCGGTGTAATCTGTGGCGACACCGGCCATCAGAAAGACAAAGGCGTTGCCAGGCGCGGCTCCCCGATTGAGCAGGTCGGCGGCAATCGGTGATGAGCCTTCGGAGCAGACCTCGATGAGGGTGGTCGCAAGCAGGGTCAGCAACAGTCCGGCCATACTGGGTCCAAACCACTCGCGAAACCAATCATCGGGAACAAGCGCCTGAATGGCCGCCGTCAGTACAAAGCCGAGGAAAATCCAGCGCAGGATCATGCGTGAACCTTTCAGCCCTTCAGAGAGCAACTTGCCGTAATTGGAGAAACCCGGCTTGAGCGATTTCAAGACCTTGAGAATTTCCGGGCACATGCGGTAGCCATGGGGAAGATCCACCTCATTCGGATTGCGTGGCAGCTTGCCTGCGGCAACCAGGCGATTGATCAACCAACCGGTGACCAAGGCGACCAGCATGGAAAGAAGGATGAATAGGCCCATCCATTTCCAGCCGATCAGGGATGCGAGAATCAGGGTTAGTGACAAGGAATTCCATGGACTGGCAATCAGGAAGGCCACGGTTTGACCCAGCGAAATACCCCGTTTGTAGAGCCCCATGGCCACCATGAGAATTCCGTGGTTACAGAGGTCAAGCAGCACACCAGCTCCCACCGCGCGCATGAGACCCGAATTCGTTGCTGCGGCTCCTAGAATGGCTGCCACCAATTCGCGCGGAAAACGGCTCAGAATGGCAAAGGCCAGAATACCCGCAGCCAAACCCCACCAAGCCTTGCTCGCCAAGATCCACGAGGCATGACCAAAGCGGTGCAGCGCATCCGGTGCACCCTGCCACAGCCAATGAACGGCAATGCCAATCGCAAACACAGCCAATGAGCCCCAAAGCAATCCATCCCAACGGCCATTGCCACCACAACAATCATCCGCCATATCACTACTTCTGCAGCAACTGGAGGAGGGCTTGGCTTTCAGATCGGGCAAGCCAAACTTCGATGCAGCCCTGCTTTCACCCATTTGAAGCAGAGCCCTACGCTCGGACGTGGCATTCTTGTCCTCGGAAGGAGGCTGATGGGAGCAATCAGACATCGAATGGCACCAAGCTAGCCGCAGCATCCAGGCGTGTCGATTGGCTTTCGCACAGCCAACACCTACTCCATTGCCTCAGTCTGATGGTGAGGTTACTCATCGGCTTTCTGCTTGGCGCGGATTTCAGCGACCCGTTTTTCAATCTCGGATCGTAGAGCCGGGTTCAAATCGGCAACCGGAGTGCCAATCCATTTCTCCCTCCAGCCCTTGGTGAGCAAATTCATGTCTCCCACTTTGAGAATGGCAACTCCATCCACAACCCCGACGAATTCGGTGGTTTGCATGGTCTCAGCCATGCCAACTCTCGCAAATCGCTTCTCAAAGACATCCGCTTTGATGATCTCGGGCTTGAGCGGTGGCTTCGCCACCTCTTGATCCTTTGCCTGGCTCATTCCAAGGATGGTCAAGCCGAGCAAAACACATGGCAGAATCTTCATGGCTTGTCACACTGATACAGTCCCCGTCCCGAGTCAATGATGCGCAAGAGGCGTTGCCAAAATTTCAGTCAGGCATCTGCTCCTTGTCTCCGAGATGCCTGGGTTGGGTGTCGAGGAAGTGTACATCAAGCCACATTTTGACTCTGGCACCCACTTCACGCAGCCGGGTCTTGAAGCCAGCGCTGCTTTCCACGTCCCGGGCAGCAAAGCCGTATGCATCTATGCCGTTGGCCTTTGCCAGATAGATGGCGCGGCGCACATGAAAACGCTGGCTCACGAAAAGCACCTTGTCCGTACCAAAGATCTTCTTGGCTCGGATCACCGAATCCAGCGTGCGCAGACCCGCGTAGTCACTGACGATACGCTCATCGGGTATGCCACGCTCAATGAGTGCCTGACGCATCATGAGCGGCTCATTGTAGTAGCGCGTTCGGTTGTCTCCCGAGACGATGATGGTCTCGACCTTGCCTGCTTTCCATAGCTTCTCGGCGGCGTCGATACGGTAGCGAAAATAGAGGTTTTCTCGCTCACCGATTTTGGGAGTCGTGCCGAAAACCAGGGCCACCTTGAACTGGGAAACCTCGCTCACGCAATCGTGGATGCGACCACGCGACACCCAAACCGGAGCCAGATTGGCGTAGGCAATGATACCCGTTCCCAACAAACCGATCACGAGCAGGGTGGAAACCAGCGATAGCAAGGTCAGGTTCGCCCACCTGGGCCAGGATGGAATCCACAACAGGACCAGCTGTGGCCTTTTCGGAGTCTGCGCCGGACTCAGCGGCTCTGGCTGGATGCCTGGATCTCGTTCTGGCGTTTCGGCCATTGGAAAAAGGATTTGAGGGTTTCGGCAAAATTGCCGCCAAGTGGCCCATCCGGAGCCAAGACTCGCAAACGCTCCGGGGTTTCCTTGAATTCAAAGCGCTTGCTTCTTCCAGCCAGCTCACCATCGACCTCAATGGGTATTTCACGATCCGAGTTCACCACGAAGGATTCGGCCTGGAAATAGGTGGTGGAGCTCATCAGATCGATGCCACCAAAGGCAAGCCCCCTCAGGGAGTCGAGGACCAACTTGTAGCCAGCCTCCTTGTAGATCAGCACATCGAGCATCGAGTCCTGATTGTCGGCGTTGCGAAAGACCTTGAATTGCCCGCCGTAAAGCGAGCCGTTGCCCGCAAGCACCGCGACGCCGGTTTCGCGACGCCCGTCGGAGCTCACCACTTCAATTTGGGGCGGCTTTTCGCCCAGCACCTTGACGGCCGCAAGAAGGTAGGCAAGCGGTCCCAGCTTCTTCTTGGCTTCCCACGTGGTCTCCTCGATCACCTTGGCGTCAAAGCCCACTCCCGCCATCTGAATGAAGGGCGAGCCATTGACCTCGAACAAGTCCACTTCACGAATCAGGCCACGCTCGATGACTCCCATGGCCTTGTCGAGCGAGTCGAAAGGAATGCCCATCTCACGCGCAAACACATTCATGGTGCCAGCCGGCAGCACGCCGAGGATGGAAGGGGATCCCGCCAAACCCTGCACCACTTCGTTCAGGGTTCCATCTCCGCCCGCTGCAATCACGACGGGCTCACCCTCCTTGGCAAAGCGGGCGGCAAGTTCACGGGCATTGCCTGCGCATTGGGTTGCGTGCAACGAGAAGCGATCCTCGTGCTGATCCAGAAAGCGCCGCACCTTGTCACTTTTCTGGCTGCGCGCCTTGGGATTGAAGATGACCGGATAGCGCCGAGGCATGGTGCCATTCTCCACGTTGGACGCCGCCATGCAATCATTCATCAAGCCCTGAAGCCCTCCAGAGCCTCGAGCACAAGCTCCACTGGCAGCCCCATGACCGTATCAAATCGGCCCTCAATGGCTTCAATGATGAGCTCTCCATGCTCCTGGATGCCGTAGGCACCGGCCTTGTCGAGGGCATTGGCCTTCTGGATGTAGGCCTCGATATCCGCATCCTCGAGGGTCTTGAAACACACTTCCGTAGTATCGTTAAACAGCCTTTTCTCGCCACCCTGTTGCATGATGCAGACCGCAGTGCAGACTTGGTGAGTGCGCCCTGAGAGTTGTCGCAGCATGGCGCGAGCCTCTACCAGATCAGCGGGTTTTCCCAAGGGCGTCTCATCGATATAGACCAACGTGTCCGAACCAATCACGACTGCATCCGAATGTTGGGTTGCCACTGCCTCAGCCTTGAGCCCCGCATTGAGCTCACAGAGTTCCTCCAAGGGGATGGACGCATCGTGCACCTCCTTGGCCGGTGAGGTGATCACTTCAAACTTCAGTCCTGCATTCTCCAATAATTCACGACGGCGAGGTGAACTGGATGCGAGGATGACGCGTATGGACATGAAGGATACCTAATATCCAAATATTCAATATCCAATATCTTATCTTTCCAAAGCCTCCATCTCGCGCTCCATCAGACGCATCAGGCGGCGCATCTGACCCAGATGGCGTTCCAGTTGCTCAGGTGGGGTTTGACGGGGACGCGGACGGGCTTGCTGCATGCGCTCCCGAACTACCTGACGTTGGGCGAGCATCTGCTCTCGCAGCTCAGCCATCGCCACTGCAGGCTCCTCGCCTTCTTGCTCGAGCAACTTGCCCACTGCATGGGCGGACATCACGAAGGTGCGCGTGCGATCGGCTCGTGCCAGGGTCAACCCAAGAACCTCGCCTTTCAGATTCACGACCGGCCCCCCCATCTGATTGGGCTGCAGGCTCATATCGCTTTGGATGACATTGCTGAAGGAATCGCGCACGGCACTGATGTCCGTACCCATCTGCTCCATTTGGCGAAGCCTGGCCCCCACGATGTTTGGATATTCGGGACGATTACCCAACGTCACCTCGACATCCAGGACAGTTTGCTGGCGCTGGATCTTGAGCACCACCATCTCACCCGGCTGATGGGGTAAAAGTGCATTGCGCAACTCCATCAGGCCCGAAATGGGGCGTTGGCCGACCTGCAGGATGATGTCTTCAAACCTGATACCCGCGACAGCAGCTCCGCTCCCTTCACTCACCTCGCGCACCCTGACACCAGGGCCCGCGAAAGCAATATCACCGACCACCCCAAGGAAAGCCATGTCGGCATCCCGCAGGCTTCGTTCACGCACACTCATCACACCAAAGCCGGCCAACTGGCCGTCCGGCTGGGTGGCCGCCATGAAACTCCCGAGCAGGGGTTGCTCATCCGTCCATTGCACCGGCGTGAGAGCCTCACCCTCAAACTCCAGCAGAGCCAGATCCTGATCTGCATACACACTGACAATGCGGGCAGCAATCGCACGGCCATCGGCGGCCTGCAAAAGCAATCGAGTGGGTGCGACCGAGCGCAGCTCGCTCCACTTGGAGAGGACCTGATTGCCTTTTCCCACCACAGTTCCATAGGCGAGGTAACCACCAGCCTCGACCTGCCCCTTCTCCCAGACGCGCACCGTAGACCGGCTTGCCGCCTTCAGGATGGGGGTAATGGCCTTGCTGAAATCACCCTCTTGCTTGCGCAACACCTCCTTTTCCTCGGGGCGCAGGAGCGGGATATCGTCCTCGGCGCTGAGCATCATCACCGACCCCAGCGCAAGCATGAAGCTCAGTTGGTAGCTGTGAAAACCGTGTTTCATTTTGATTTGAAGAGTTCGCTGCGTTTCATCAGTTCGACTTCAACGACCAGACTTTGCCGGCCGCGTTGCAAGCCCAACTGGACCTTGTCTCCAGCTTGACGCTTGGCCAGGAGCTGCAACAACTCCCCGCCTCGCTGGATCTCTCTGCCATCCAGGTTCTTGATCAGATCTCCCGTGCGCACGCCGGCCGCAGCTGCTGGGGATGCCTGAACCACGCTGTCTACAATCACTCCGCGTTGCCCGCGGGCCGAGCCCATGCCAATACCCAACACCGGCATATCCGGATTGGCGAAAGGATTGAGTGAAAGCGTGCCCCAAGCCTCGCCGTCCAGCAGACGCTGCCAGTCTTGGCGAAAGCCATCGATGCCGGCATGGTTGTTATTGGCCAGGGAGCGGCCGATTGAGGAATGAATGCCGATGACGCGTCCTTGCAAGTCGAACATAGGTCCTCCCGAATCTCCACCAATGAGGGTGCAATCGGTGGTCAGGAAGGTTCCCGGACCCTTGGACACCACTCTACCAAAGCGCACCGGCGGCGGGCGATTGGCATCAAAGCCGGTGGAATGTCCCAGCGAAACCACCCAGTCCCCCGCTTCGAGTGACTTGGAGTCCCCCAATTCAAGGGCACTCCACTCACGGTCCTGAGGAAGCTGAACCATCGCAATGTCCCTGGAGTAATTGGCACCAAGCACCTTACCCTTGACCTGTTTGCCGTTGGGGAAAATCACCAGAATTTCATCAGCTCCCTGGATCACGTGGGCTGCAGTGAGGACAAGCCCCTCCTTGGAGACCACCACGCCCGAGCCCGAGGCTCCACTACTGTCACTGAGCAAAGCCACGGTGGAAGGCAACACCCTTTGGACCACCGCCTTGACCTTGGCCTCCAGCTTCAACAGAGCATCCAGATCGGCCACTTGCTGGGCAGACGCAGGTTGCGCCACAAGGGTAACGCCAAGCAGGGCGGCCAAGAGTCCATGTCGCAGAGAAGTCATCATGCTTGTAGCGACAAAAGCACCGTTTCTTGTCTCTGTCATGGATGGATTAAAGAAAACGAAAGCTGACAAATGCGCCAACCATTTGAGATACGCCAGAATGAACCAGAGAATCCGCCTTTGTGAGTGACCCAAAGGCAAGCCAAGAACTTCTGCTTGGTGCCGGCAGGGGATCTAAGCGCACGATCTTGCTAAGTAGTCTCTCATTATCGGCAAAAAACTGGCGTCGCCGAGACCGTGGAGATCGGCCATGTGCTTTCGAGTGGACGACTTGATGGGTGCAAATTGAACAAAAACTGGTTTTTCACCCATGATGCGCGCGTGGAAGCTATGTAATTTGACCGGGAGGCCTTTCCCGACTTGCCCAGCCCTCCTTATTCACTAGCTTGTGTCTGCTGCCATGACCGAGTATTTCAACTCCGAATATCCTTCCATCGATCACCTCCGCGAAAAGGCCCGCCGACGCATGCCCAAATTCGCCTTTGAATACCTTGAGGGTGGCTGCAACTCCGAGATTAACCTGAAGCGCAACACCGCCGACATTCGTGAGGTCCAGCTGCGCCCCTACTACATCCGCGACTACAAGGGTTCCAACCTCAAGACCGAACTGTTCGGAGAAACCTACGACGCCCCGATCGGCATCGCTCCCATCGGCTTGCAGGGTCTGATGTGGCCCAAGTCCTGCGAGATCCTCGCCAAGGCCGCCCACGCCCACAATATCCCTTTTGTGCTGAGCACCGTGGGCACCGCCTCCATCGAGACCATCGCCGAACTCACCGAGGGCAAGCTCTGGTTTCAGCTCTACCACCCCGCCGAGGATGAACTGCGCGACAAGTTGCTGGAACGCGCCGCGGCTGCGGGCACCAAAGTACTTGTCATTCTTGCGGACACCCCCACTTTCGCCTATCGCCCCAAGGAAATCCGCAACGGCCTCTCCATTCCGCCGCAGATGAACCTGCGCAACGTCTTCCAGATGTGCACGCATCCCACCTGGTCCTTCTCCCAACTCGGCGCCGGCGTGCCCGAGTTCAAGACCATGAGCCCATACATCCCCAAAGGTCTGAACCTGAAACACCTCGCCCAGTTCATGAACCGCACCTTCTCGGGTCGCCTTAATGCGGACAAGATCAAGGCCCTGCGTGACAAGTGGGACGGCAAGTTGGTGGTGAAAGGAATCGTCACCGAGGAAGACGCCGAAAAGGTCATCGAACTCGGTGCCGACGGCTTCATCTCTTCCAACCACGGCGGCCGCCAACTGGATGCAGGCCAGTCCACCATTGTCCCCATGACGGAGCTCGCCAAGAAGTATGGCGACAAGACCACCGTCATGATCGACAGCGGCCTGCGCGCCGGCCCCGACGTCGCCTGCGCCATGGCCAGCGGCGCCAAGTTCACCTTCATGGGCCGCTCCTTCATGTATGGCGTGGGTGCTCTCGGTTCCAAAGGCGGCCTGCACACCATCGGCATGATCAAGCGCCAGCTACAGCAAGTGATGGAGCAACTCGCCTGTGAGAAGGTCGATGACTTTCCGAATCACTTGATTGAGCGGTAAGGCCGTTTGGCCACGCCAGAGCAAGTCTGCCGCTGGGGTTGTTTTACCATGGAGAGAAGGAGGAATTGGAGATCACAGAGGTTGAATATGAGCATGCCGTTTCAAGAACTGACAGGGGGCGTGATCGCAGCTGCGATTGAGGTGCAGAAGACGCTCAAACCTGGTTTGGATGAGAAACCCTACGAGCGCGCTCTGTGTATTGAGTTTGAAGCGCGTGGCATTACATTCAGCCAACAACCGAAATACGAAGCATCCTACAAAGACAAACCGATTGGGCTTCTGGTGCCAGACCTGATAGTGGAAGATACTCTCATCGTGTCATGGTATGGCCCCTGGGAAAACGCCGCATCATCCGGCCAGGCTTCTCTCAACCCACTCCGTGACCTCCTCCACCTCCTTGCCTCTGTGGTAAAAGAACTCTCACGCCCCGTATCTCACCACCTCACCCCAACCTAAAACCCTCAAAAAATGAAACTCGAATCCCAATGCCTCCACGCCGGATTTAGTTCCGATTCGGCCACCCACGCCTGCGCCGTTCCCGTTTACCGCACTGCCTCCTACGTCTTCGACAGCACCGAGCACGCTGCCAATCTTTTCGCACTCAAGGAACTCGGTAACATCTACAGCCGCATCATGAACCCGACCCAAGACGTGCTCGAGCAGCGAGTTGCGGCTCTCGAGGGCGGTGCCGCTGGCCTCGCGGTTTCCTCGGGCACCTCGGCCATCTTCTACGCCATCATCACGCTCGCCCAGGCCGGCGACAACATCGTCTCGGCGCGCAATCTGTATGGTGGCAGCTACACCCAGTTTAAAGACATCCTTCCCGCGCTGGGCATCGAAGTGCGCTTCGTCGACTCCACCGACCCCGCCAGCTTCGCCGCTGCCGCTGACGACAAGACCCGCGCCTTCTTCTGTGAAACCGTCTCGAATCCGGCTCTGGAAGTTTCCGACTTGAAAGCCATCGCCGACAGCGCCCACTCGCTGGGCCTGCCGCTCATCGTCGACTCAACCTTCTCCACCCCTTACCTGACCCGCCCTATCGAACATGGGGCTGATATCGTCGTTCACTCGCTGACCAAATGGCTCGGCGGTCATGGCACGGGCATCGGCGGCATCGTGATTGACTCCGGCAAATTCAACTGGGCCGGAGGCAAGCATCCGCTCTTCGACGAGCCGGATGCCTCCTACCACGGCCTGCGCTGGGGCCACGACCTACCCGCGCCGCTCGCACCCGTTGCCTACATCCTGCGCATGCGCACGGGTCCCTTACGCAATCTCGGCGCCTGCCTCTCGCCCGACAACGCCTGGATCGCCCTGCAAGGCATCGAAACCCTGCCGCTACGTATGGAGCGCCACTGCGAGAACGCCCTGGCCACCGCCAAGCACCTCAAGGCGCACCCAGCCGTTGAGTGGGTTCGCTATCCTGGTCTGGAGGACGACCCGCAATACGCAGCCAACCAGAAATACATCAAGGGCAAAGGCGGCAGCATGGTCGTCTTCGGCATCAAGGGTGGTGCCAAGGCCGGCGGCAAATTCATCGAGGCACTGGAAATGTTCAAGCACCTCGCCAACGTTGGTGACGCCAAGTCCCTGGCCATTCATCCGGCCACCACGACCCACAGCCAACTCGACGAACAACAGCAGAAGGACGCCGGCATCCCACCCGAAATGGTCCGCCTCTCCATTGGCATCGAGCATATTGACGATATCACCGCCGATCTGGATCAGGCCCTTGCAAGGGCAAACTCCTGACCAAGGTGACGAAGTGATCAGCTGATCTCCAACTCAAGATACTTCTCGATCTCACGACTTGGATCGTCGGCGCGCATCAAGGTTTCGCCGATGAGAACCGCATTGGCACCCGCTTCGAGCAAACGCAGTGCATCTTGAGGTGACTTGATACCACTCTCGGAAACCAACAGCACGTCGTCAGGCACTTCGTCGGCGAGTTTGGCGGTGGTTTCCAGGTCGACTTCAAAGGTCTTGAGGTTGCGGTTGTTGACCCCGATCAAGTCGGCACCCAACTCAAGTGCGCGGTCCATCTCTCGCAGGTCGTGCACCTCGACGAGCACATCGAGCATGATGGACTTGGCTTCCTCGTAGAGGCGCTTGAGTTGATCATCGTTCAGGGCGGCAACAATCAGAAGAATCGCGTCGGCCCCCGAAACACTGGCCTCGTGAATTTGGATCTCATGGATGGTGAAGTCCTTGCGCAGCAGGGGGGCCTCCGAGAACTTGGAAATCTGGGTCAGGTAGCTGAGCGAACCCTGGAAGTATTGCTCGTCGGTGAGAATGGAGAGGCAGGAGGCGCCGCCATCCAGATAGCGCTTCGCTTGGCGAACCGGGTCAAAATCCGGATCGATCACCCCCACCGATGGCGAGGCCTTCTTGACTTCGGCAATCATGCCCAGACGATTGGCACCTCGGTCCAAGGCAGCCCGAAATCCTCCGAAATCATTGCGTTGCAGGGCCGCAGCCCGCAACAGGTCGGCGCGCGGCATCAGGGCCTCCACCTCCTGATGTTTGGTGGCGATGATTTCAGCGAGTTTATCGGAAATGGGCTGGGACATGACAGAAGAGGGACCCCCAAGAAAAGCCCTTCTGAGCCGCTTGAACACTGAATTTTTCCAATTTTTTCTTGCCCGCCATCCGCGTCATTGTAGAAAGCGGCCCGCGCAAATCAGTATGCGGGCGTAGCTCAGTGGTAGAGCGTCACCTTGCCAAGGTGAATGTCGTGAGTTCGAATCTCATCGCCCGCTCCATTTTCCTAAACCCCCATCCGTTCCGGATGGGGGTTTTTTACGGAAAATGGAGTGGGCTCTGAGATTACGAACCGAAGGTTCGAACGACCGTAGGGCCCAAAGCGAAGCGCATGGGCAAATCCTAATTTCCGGCCCCGGCGGGGGCCGCACCCCTCGTGGATCGAGCGGAGCGAGATCAATCTCATCGCCCGAGGCTGACACGTCCCTTGGCGCCCACAGGAATCTCATCAGAGGAGTGGTCACACCATTCACCTCCGCGTTCAGCGCCAGCTCCCCCAACCCCAAAACCACATTGACCCCCACCCCCACCTAGCAGCATTCTCATAACCCATGCACCTCTGGTCCAAACTCTCCGCTGCCAAATGGATCGACGCCTGGGAAGAACGCTTCCAAGGCAACCCCAACCTCGTCATTGAATACCTCAAGGGCGGCAAATCAATCCGGCTCAAGCTCTTTTGCGCCACGCTCAAGGAAGCCGAGGCCGTCCAGGAACAATGGGGGGGCAGTGTGCGCAAGATGTCAGGTGACTGGAAAAAACCTCTCAGCCCTCCCCCACCCATCAAGATCCGCGACACCTTCCTGCTCACCCAGGGGTCCAAGCCCGCCGCCCTCAAAAAACTTCATAAGGAGCACCCCAAGCGCAAGATCATCTCCATTCCTCCCGAGATGGCCTTCGGTACCGGCGACCACGCCACCACCTCCACCTGCCTTCGCCTTCTCGTCGACATTGCCCAAAAGCATGAAGGCCACAAGTGGAGCCTGGCCGACCTCGGCTGCGGCACGGGTGTCCTCGCCATCGCCGCCCACAAACTCGGCTGCACCGACCTCTACGCCTGCGACTTCGATCCCTTTGCCGTCAAAGCGAGCCTGTCCAATGCCGAGCGCAACCGGACCCCCGGCATCTCCATCAAGCAACAGGACGTGCTCAAATGGAAGCCGCGCAAGTCCGGCTACGACGTCGTGCTGGCCAACATCTTCTCCACCGTGCTCATCCAGGCCTGGCCGGCAATCGCCAAGTCACTCGCTCCCGGCGGCCAACTGGTGGTCTCCGGCATCCTCGCCTCCCAAGCCTGGGACTGCTTTACCGCGGCTGCCGAATCCGGGCTTGGCTTCACCCAAGTCATCAAGAAGGGCAAGTGGGTGACGGCCCGGGGAGGTCATATGGCAGATTTGGCCTGACGGCTGGAGTGCTTCGTGCTTCGTGACGAATATAGACAAAGGACGATGGACTAAGGACGATGGACAGCACTGCGCAGCGGGGCTAGCGCTGACAAGCGCTACACCAATACGTCGCCCGCTGTCCCATCACTGCCTGTTTGATTGGAGCTTTGCACATGCGGCAGGGCTCGCCTTCGCGCCCGTATACAAACAACCGCTGCTTGAAATACCCGGGATTGCCCTCTGAATTCACGAAGTCACGCAGCGTGGTACCACCCTCTTCAATGGACTCCGTCAACACCTTGCGAATCACCTCGACCAACTTGGCCAGCTTGGGCTTGCTCAAGCGCTTTGCCGCAATGCGTGGTGAAATCCCCGCGCGAAAGAGTGACTCGGAAGCGTAAATGTTGCCGACTCCAACGACCACCTTGGCATCCATGATGACCAACTTGATGGCTGCACTTCGCTTGGCACAGGCGGCTTTCAAGGTGTCCACGCTAAAGTCATCACTCAAGGGCTCGGGCCCCAGGTGCTTGAGCAGTGGATGCTCCATGGGGTCCCCTTGGATCCACAGCACGAGACCGAAGCGTCGCGGATCATGGAAGCGCAACTGCTTGGACTTGCTGACCGTGATACCCACATGGTCGTGCTTGCGCCATTCATCCGCGGGCTTGGTTACCCGCAGACTGCCTGACATGCCCAGATGAACCAGCAAGTGCCCGGCACCGTTGAGTTCAAAGAGCAGGTACTTCGAGCGGCGTTTGACCCCGAGGATGGTCTTGCCTTCGATGGCCGATATTCCTCGCGTGACGGGCTGACGCAAATCACGGCGACGAACGATGAGTTCCCGGATCGTCTTTTCCTTCACGTGGGGCAGCACTCCCAAACGGGTTGTCTCGACTTCGGGCAATTCAGGCATCTCGACAAAGGTGATGGCGCGCAAGGCCCCTCTTGTCCAGCAAGAGCATTTTTCCTTTCAGATCATGGCTAAAATCGAAAAGCTGCCAGCGATGACTCCATGGTGGAACATTCTGGCGGCGGGCGCCTCCAACATCTCGCCGCTCTTCGCCTTGCTGACCTTGGTGCTGGTTTGCGCCGTCCTGGTGTCACTGGTGCTCACCCGCTTCAAGCAGAGCCTGCTTGTGGGCTACCTGATCACCGGGGTGTTGATCGGCAACTTCGGCCTGATGTGGATGAGCGGCATGTCCGAGGACAACGCCGTCATCTCCAATCTTGCCGAGATCGGCGTCATTCTGCTGATGTTCACTCTAGGCATCGAATTTTCCCTGACCGAGCTGCGTCACATGTGGCGTTCGGCATTGCTTAGCGGCGGCCTGCAGGTAGCCATTACCGCGACCATCGCCGGCTTACTCGCATGGCTGGGCGGCTTCAACGCCATCGAATGCCTGGTGCTGGGCATTGCCATCGCCCTCAGCTCGACTGCAGTGGCCATGAAATCCTTCCAGGACATGGGCCAGCAGAGCAACCCGGGAGCCCGTGCAAGTCTCGGCGTGCTGTTGTTTCAGGATATTCTCGTCATCATGGTGTTCCTACTCCTGCCGGTGCTCTACGGCAGTAGCGAATCGAACTTCGCGGTGGAATTGGCAACCTCCCTTCTCAAGGGCGTTGGCTTTCTGGTTGGAGCCTTTCTTCTGGGCCAGTATGGCCTCACTCCCCTCCTCCACGCGGTGGCCAAGACGCGGAGCCGTGAACTCTTCACCCTGACGGTCATCGGCATCTGCGCCGGCATTGCCTTGGCCGGGGGCGCTCTCGATCTCTCACTTGCCTTGGGTGCCTTCGCCGCCGGCTTGGTGGTCAGCGAATCCATCTACAGCCACCGAATCCTCTCGGACATTCTTCCCTTCAAGGATCTGTTTTTGGCCATCTTCTTCGTCTCGGTGGGCCTGATGATCGACGTGTCCGCCATCATCGATAATTGGGTGATGGTACTCATTGGCAGCACCGCTCTCTTGCTTTGCAAGGGCGTGCTCGCCTTCGGCATCATGAAGTTAATGAAGCTGCCCTCGCGCAGCGGCATCCTCGCCGCCTGCAGTTTGGCGAGCACTGGTGAGTTCTCACTGGTGCTTTTGCAACAGGCCGAGATCCACGCCCCCTTCGATCCCACGGTGCAGCAAATTCTCTTAATCTGCACTGCCATCGGCATGGCCATCGTACCCACCCTCATGCGTGGCTCCGGCAGCTTCTCCAAGAAGCTGGAACACGTGGGCATTCTGGCCCAACACCAGCACTACCCCCAGAAGCTCGACCTCAAGGAGAGCGTGAAAGAGATCAGCGACCACGCCATCATTTGCGGCTATGGGCCGGTGGGTAGAGCTCTCAATGAGGGCCTCAAGAGCGTTGGTCTCCAGACCCTAATTCTCGAGATGAATGCCAACACCGTGATGAAGCTAAAGCGCGAGGGCCAACCGGTGATCTTCGCCGATGCCACCCACCCCGAAGCCCTCGACCTCGCTGGTGTTTCACGTGCCCGCTTGATGGCCTTTACTTTTCCCGCAGTGGACGCCACCTGTGCTGCTGTGCCTCTGGCCCGCGAGCGTAACCCCGGCATCGTTCTCTTCGCCCGCGCAAAGTTCGCCGATGAAGCCGAGCGCCTGCGCGGGATGGGCGTGCAGGCCATCCATGACGAGCGCGAGAGTGCAGTCGCTCTGGTCCGCAAGGCCCTCACCTCCTACGACCGTGGCGACATCGACCCGGTTCAGGTTGTGCGGGAAGCGATTGATGAGATCAATTAGCCCCGACAAGTCGGGGCTGTTCCTGGCTCTTAGTTCATAGTTCTTAGTTTTTCTCATGCCAACCTTGCTCGCCATCGAATCCTCCTGTGACGAAACCGCCGTTGCCATCGTGCGTGGTGAGAGTGGCAGCGCGGCTGAGCTGCTGGCTTCGGTGATTTCCTCGCAGATAGAACTTCACCGCGAACATGGTGGCGTGGTGCCAGAACTCGCCTCACGCAATCACTCCCTGCGATTGCAGGGACTGGTCGAAGAAACCCTTGCACAAGCTGACCTCAAGATGACTGAGATCGACGCCTTCGCCGCCACCAGCGGCCCCGGCCTGGCCTCCTCACTGCTCATTGGCAGCACGGCGGCCAAGGGCATGGCCTGCGCGTTGAACAAGCCCTTTCTCGCCATCAACCACATGGAGGGGCACCTGCTCTCGCCCTTCATCCATAACAGCTCGATCCCCCCGCACTTGGCTCTTATCGTTTCGGGCGGTCATACACTACTCATCGACGTGCAGGGGGCAGGCCAATACAGCAAGCTGGGCAGTACCCGCGATGATGCCGCCGGCGAGGCCTATGACAAGGTCGGCAAGATGCTCGAACTCCCCTACCCCGGCGGACCCGAAATCGAAAAGGCCGCGCGCGCGGGCAACCCGCAAGCCTATGACTTCCCCCGCTCCATGCTGAGTGAGCCCCACCTCGACTTCTCTTTCTCGGGACTCAAGACCGCCGTGCTCTACACCCTGCAAAAGGAAAAGGGCAAAGTCTCCATTCCCGATCTCGCCGCTTCCTTCCAGGCGGCCGTGCTCGATATCCTCGTGGGCAAGACCTTGAAGGCCGCCAAGCAGTCCGGCCACACGCTTGTCGCCCTGTCCGGGGGTGTGAGCATGAATGGAGCCCTGCGCGAGCAACTGCAGGCGGCCTGCAACCAGAGCGGCCTCGAATTGGCGATTTCCCCACCCGAATTCTGCACCGACAATGCCGCCATGATCGCCTTCGCCGGCCTCTTGCGCCACTTGGCAGGAGAATCCTCGCCGCTCAGCGAAGACATTCACCCGAACTTGCCGCTCGTTTAACCCGGCAGTCTCACCCATCATCGTCGCATGAAGCCCCGCTTGATCGCCTTCGACTTCGACGGCACCATTGCCAATACCTTGGGCGAGATGCATCGCATTTTTAACGAAATGGCCCCCAACTTCGGGCTCAAGGAAGTACACGGGGACGACGTCAAAGACCTACGCCAACTCTCCACCAAGGAGCTACTCAAGAAGCTTGGTGTCTCAAAACACAAGGTTCCCAAACTACTTGGCCGAGGACTGAGCATACTGCGCTCGCGTATCGAACACATCGAACTGATCGAAGGCATGCGCGAGACCTTGATCGAGCTGCAGCCCAAGGTAGAGCACTTCGGCATCCTCACTTCCAACAGTAGTGAAAACGTCGAGCTCTTCCTCAAGCACCACGGACTCGATCACTTGTTCCAGTTCATCTCGTCCAAGTCCAAGCTCAGCGGCAAGGCCAAACACCTGAAGTCCATTCTGCGCACCTTCTCGTTGGAAAAGAAAGAGATGCTCTACGTCGGTGACGAGATCCGCGACATCAAGGCCTGCCAGAAGGTTGGCATTCCCATCGCCGCCGTCACCTGGGGCTTCAATGCACGCGAAGCCATGAGCAAGGAGGGACCGGATTACCTCTTTGATGACCCGCGGGAGTTGCAGGTGTTGATTGAGGGTTGAGGCGCGAGAAGATTGGGCTTTTCTTTACCGAAACGACTGAAGGGGCAGCAAGTGGAGCGCGTCGGCCATACGATGATCATGGCCAGCGAGCCATGCGTCCTTCGTGGATTGAGCGGAGCGAGATCAGAGGCGCAGAGAACACAGTGTGTGCAGTGATGGTGTTCAACTCACACTCCAGAGCCTTGCATTGAACCAGTTAGGCCACAATCAAATCCATCTCTTTGAACTCAGTGTCCTCTGCTCCTCTGCGGTTCAAAAATCCGCAGCTCTGAGGGCTACTAAAATCATTCACCCCAACAAACCCTGCAGCCGCTCCTCGAGCATGGTAGTCAATTTCCCCGCTGCTTGCTTGCCTGAGAGTGTTTCATCAGCCACAAGTTTGCTCACCGCGATCGGCTCACCCACCTTGACCACGGCTTTGCGCTCCACCGGATAGTTGGGATAGCCGAAGAGATCCTCCTCAAGCTTCATGATCATTTCCGCGGTGCGGTCGAGCGTGGGGTCGATAGAGATGTAGTCGCCGATGTAGCTGTGGGCCTGGAGAGCGGTGAAGGCGCGATCGAGATCATCGAGCAATTGCTCGCGCTCCTCCCCTGTAGGCGGATTCTCTTCGTCGAGGAGTCGGCGGCGAATCCGAAAGCGCAATGCCCGCACCCGCTCGGGCGGCGTGGCCGCCCTGTCATCCTTGGGGTAGCGGCTTTCGACGTCAGTCAGCAGGTTCTCACAAAGTTGGGTGAGGCGGTCCTTGATCTCACCCGTGCAGGCAACACCTAAAAACTCGGTTTCCTTGAGCGCGAGGACACCGGTGGCCAAACGCACCACACGCTCAACCACACCCATGTTGGGCTTTGGCGTCCAACCGATGCGCTCCTCAAGGCTCGAGAGTCGATCACTGAAAGTCTGCTCGACTTTGGGGTCGTGATAAAAACTCATGCCAACGGGCACCAAATAGGCCTCCTTGCCTTCCTTCAGGCGCTTGGCGGCCTTGAGCAGGATGGAGGCCACACCCTCGTTGAGGGGATCGATGCGGCGGTGGTGGTGGTAGATCTCACCTTCTGGAAACATCACCAGCGGCTGCTGGGCCTCTTCAAGGATGCCGATGGCTGTCTTGATTGCGGAGAGATCCGGCCCATCGCGATCAACCGAGAACACTCCTGAAGCCTGCAGCGCCCAGCAGGTGAAAGGGCTGAGCTCAAAAATTTCGCGCGCCCCCATAAAATAGGGATGCATGCCATACTCGGCGCATTGATCGATAAGCAGGTGCGGGTCCGAATGGTCGGAGTGATTGGATGCCAACAGTATGGAATGGCCCGCCTGATGCAGCTTGGCCACCTGCTCCAAGCCACTGCTCTCGATTGCAACAATGCGGTTGTCCTTTCGCAGTTGCTTGTGCCGATTGATCAGCAACACCAGAGGCCTCAGCCACATCTGCAGCTTCGGCGGCCGGAAAGTGTAGGGCAAGTCGTTACGGAGACGGCGCATGCAGCTGCCTATCAGCGATCAGCTGCAATGGAAACCAAATTGGGAGGCAGCTGGTTCCTGGTTCTTAGTTGGCGGCTTATGGCCGCCGCCCGATGAGCCTCGGCGGTCATGGACTGATCTCGTTCCACTTGATCCACAAAAGGTGCAGCCTCCTCCGAGGCTGGTTGGGATGATATCCCAGCTCACATTGCTCGCTGGGCCTTCGGTTGTTGCCGCTACAGCAGGAAGCCCGACAACGCGAAGCGTGTCGGGCTTTAACTAGGAACCAGGAACGAGGCGCATCGCGCCTCAGGAAACTTGATGCACGTGGACCTCCTGCTGTGGGAAGGGAATGGAGACACCTTCCTTGTCGAGACGCTGTTTGATGGTCTTTTGGAAGTCGAAGAACACACCCGAGTAGTCTTCCTTCTTGCACCAGGGCCGCACGCTGAAATTCACGCTGTTGTCGGCAAGCTCACCCACTACGACCTGAGGAGCAGGGTCAGCAAGAACGCGCTCATCTGCCTTTAGCACATCGAGAATGATATCCTGCACTTTATCAAGATCCTCTGAGTAGCTGACGCCCACCGTCATGTCCACACGGCGGGTTTCATTGGCGGTGATATTGATGATGGTGCCGCCCATGACCGCCGAATTGGGCATGACGATCTTGCGGTTGTCTCCAGTGGTCATGATGGTCATGAGAATACCGATCTCCTTGACCGAACCGACGTGGCCGGCGGTCTCGATCACATCACCCACTTGGAATGGACGGAACAGAATGAGAAGCACGCCCGAAGCAAAGTTGGATAGCGAGCCCTGAAGGGCCAAACCCACGGCCAGACCGGCGGCGCCGATGATAGCCACCAAGGATGTGGTTTGGAAACCGAGTTGCTGGATGGCGGCAATGATCACCACCACCATGAGCAAGTAATAGAGCAGGCTACTGCCAAAGGATACCAAGGTGGGATCGACTTCACGCTTGGTCATGCCCCCATACACGGCCTTGCGAATGAAGCCAGCTATGGCCTTGCCGGCGAAAAAGATGACAAATGCAAACAAGACCTTGAGCCCATAGGTAATGGTCAGATCGAGGATGCGCTCAGGAGTATAGGAGGTGGCGAGTAAAGGTAATTGCATGGGCATGGATAGGGTTGGGCTCAATGAAACATGAAGCAGAACAAGTGCCACGGAAAAATCAGGCATCGATCAGCTTGAGCCGCTCAAGCGCCGCAGCGAGGTAGCTCTCGTCGATCTCAATTCCTACAAACGACTCTGCACCAGCATGTTTTGCTGCAATCGCCGTGCTGCCAATACCCAGAAAGGGATCAATCATTCGAGTTTTTGGCCCCCTGCCATGGAGTCGGATGCAGCGCTCAGCCAAGGCCACGGGAAAGGTCGCCGGATGCGGGCGCTGCTCTTCACGTGAGCGGATTGTGTCGTAGGGTATGAACCAGGTGTTGCCGCGACAGCGCAGATCCTCGCCCTCGCTATGGCCCCAGCGTCCGATATTGGACTTGTCGACATAAGGCACACCGGCCGCCTTGCGATCGACGGAAACCTTGCCGTCCTTGGTCAGATGGTAGACATACTCATGGCAATCGTTGACGAAGCGCTTGGAGTTGATCGGTTTAAAGTGACCCGCGCTGATGGATTCTCCCTCACGGGTCTCCACCGTGATGGACTTCACCCAGTGGAAGGTATTCTGCAGCACAAAAAGCGGCTCGGCTCCATCGGTCAACGCCAGAAGCAACTGATGAGGCAATAGCGGGTTGGAGGGAGCCGCACCCACGTTGAGAAAGAAGGAAGCATCATCGGCCATCACTCGCTTCAACTCCGCCGCCCACTGAAGACACCATTCAAGAAATTCCTCGCGCGAACCCCCATCCTCGTAGCTGCTATAATCAATGCCGATGTTGTAAGGTGGAGAAGTCACCACAAGATCGAAGGATCTCTCCTCAAGAGTCGGCAAAACCTCCAGACAATCACCATGAATGAGATTCAGTCCTTTGGAAACCACATCACTCATGACTATTGACCCATGACTTTCTTGATCGCCTCCGGATACAAGCGATGCTCTACCTCCTGAATTCTCGCATGAAGGCTTTCAGCCGTATCACCCGGCAAGACCGGCACGGTCTCCTGCAAAATAGTCGGGCCGGTATCCATGCCCTCGTCCACGTAGTGCACAGTGCAGCCGGTTTCTTCCACTCCAGCCTCAAGAGCCTGTTTCCAGGCATCCAGCCCGGGAAATGCCGGCAGCAGGGCAGGGTGCACGTTCATGATGCGCTCAGGAAAGGCGTCGAGCAGCGGACGCTTCACAAGGCGCAGGAAGCCCGCGAGACAGACCAACTCGACCCCTGCCTCCTTGAGGCGCTTAGCGGTTTGGATCTGAGCCTCGAGTGGAAACTTGGTTTTGAAGCCGGCGCAGTCGATTACTCCGGTGGGAATACCCCGTTTCGCGGCGCGCTCGAGAATGGTGGCATTCTCATGGTCTGAGAGCACCAGTGAAATGCTGGCGTCAAGACTGCCGGCTTCGATCGCATCGAGGATCGCCTGCATGTTGGAGCCGGAGCCCGAGCCAAGAATTCCCAGAACCATGGCCCCGGTGTACCGATTTCGGACAGTCTCGGCAACCGCCTTTGTGCCCAAATGCAACTGCATGCTTGAATCTTGATTTCGCCGTGGAAGCATCTGTGCATGACCGACCCGCGCATCAAAGCCCTCGCCAAGCAACTCATTGGATATTCCTGCAACCTCAAGAAGGGAGAAAAAATACTCCTCGATCTCGGTGATATCCCCGATGCCATGGGCGTGGCCCTGATCCGCGAGACCCGCAAGCGAGGTGCCATCCCGCTGCTGCGCCTGGCCCACGGCCGCATCACCCGCGAGATGCTCAGGGGCGCCACCGAGGACCAGTACAAGCTCATCAGCAAGCACTTACTCAACGAGATGAAGGACATGGATGCCTACCTCGCCATCCGCGGCAGCGACAACATCTCCGAGCTCTCCGATGTACCGTCCAAGAACATGGCCTTGGCCATGAAGCAGATGCGCAAGGTCACCGACCACCGCGTCAAAAAGACCAGGTGGTGTGTGCTGCGCTGGCCCACTTCGTCCATGGCCCAGCAGGCCGACATGAGCACCGAAAAATTCGAGGACTTCTTCTTCGATGTCTGCCTTTTCGACTACGGCTCCCTGGTCAAACCCATGACCGCACTCAAGCGCCTGATGAACAAGACCGACAAGGTCCACATCAAGGGACCGCTCACCGACCTTCATTTCTCCATCAAGGGCATCCCCACCCTGATTTCAGCCGGCAACTACAACATCCCCGACGGCGAGGTCTTCACCTCTCCCGTGAAGGATTCGGTCGAGGGTTACGTCACCTACAACGCGCCGACCATCTTTCAGGGCATCGCCTTCGACAACATCCGCTTCGAGTTCTCCAAGGGCAAGATTGTCAAGGCCACCGCTGGCGACAAGACCAAGGCCCTCAACAAGATTCTCGATACCGATGCGGGTGCCCGCTACATCGGCGAGTTCGCCCTCGGCGTAAACCCCGTCATCCGCGAACCCATGCGCGACATCCTCTTTGACGAAAAAATCGGCGGCTCCTTTCATTTCACCCCCGGCCAGGCCTACGAGGACGCCGACAACGGCAACCGCTCACAGGTCCACTGGGACATCGTCAACATCCAGCGCAAGGACTACGGCGGCGGCGAGATGTACTTCGACGGCAAACTCGTGCGCAAGGACGGCAAGTTCCTGCCGAAGTCGATGGCGGGTTTGAATGGGTAGGTCGCTGACGCGACCGGTGCTTCGTGCCTTGTGCTTGGTGCTTCGTCATTCCCTGGCGGGGCTGAAGAGATCGATCGCAGGATAGGACTGGTGGGTCCTATAGGACCTGCAGGTCTTATTGTTTGCGCGGCCTCGAACTCATTGCCAAGCGCATCAACACCATGGGCACGGCTGCAATCACCAGTGCCGCGGCAGCCGTCTTAAAATGAGGGAAGTGCCTCGCCTTGCCACGCTCGAGTGCCTCCAGACCTTCGGCGACTACCTGCTCTTTCTCGACGTAAAACCACTCGCGGCCGGGAATTTCCCTATGGCCATCGCCGCGGCGAGCCACCGCACCGAAGCCCGTGTGCACCGGACCCGGGCAAAGGGCCAGCACCGCAATGCCATGCTCCCTGAGTTCGATCCGCAAGGCCTCCGAAAAACTGGTGACATAAGCCTTGGTAGCGGCGTAAACCGCGAAGTCGGCAATCGGCATCAGACTCGCCAGGGAGCTCACATTAAGGATAGCCCCCCTACCCTTCTCAACCATACCGCTGGCTACTCTATAGGAGAGATGGGTCAGCGCCTCGACATTGACCTTGATCTGGGCTTCCAGCTTGGACCAGTCGGCAGTGATAAACTCGCCATAGTCACCCAGCCCCGCATTATTGATGAGCAGGTCGGGTACGATTCCCAGGCGCGCAATGCGCAGCATCAAACTATCGCGCTCAGCGGCATCGGCAAGATCAGCCACCTCAATCAGCACATCCACATGAGGGTTAGTCTCCACGATGCGCTCCGCGATGGTTTTGAGCATCTTTTCGCGACGGGCCACCAAGACCAACTGGCGGGAACGCGGCGCCAACTGCATGGCAAACTCCTCGCCGAGACCGGAGGAGGCTCCGGTGATGAGCACACTGTCGTAATTCATGCCTCCTTCTACACCATGGGAGAGCATTTCGCCACAGGGGATTGAGTATTGCCCCTTGACCTGCACGACCGAGAACGCAGAGTCTAACCATATGTTCGCCAACAAATTCTCCGCCTTCGGCATGCTTATGATCGGCTTTCTACTCATGGGTTCCGTGTCCGTCATTCTCAACTTCAAGCAAGCCCGCGTGGTCGATGCCATGGGCGATGCCGCCACGGTCAAAGCCAAGATGAGTGAGCTGAATCAAAAAATCGACAAGCTAAACGAAGAAGAGGAGCCCGATGATGCCAAAATCACCAAGCTGCGTGAGAAAATAGAAGAACTGAGTAGCGAGGAGCTGCCCAAACAGCGTCTGCACGCCACCAATGCTCTGGCCGCCCTGCCCAATGGAGCAGTCATCTGGAGCTTCCTGTGTCAGGTGGGGACCGGCATCTTCGGCCTAGGCCTACTTGCCATCTTCATGCGCGAAGAAGAACACCCCGCGGTTCGTTCCACTGCACTGATCGTGGTGGGAGGCTTGATCTTCGCACTCCTGATCGCCCGCACCGCCTACCTCATGACGGGCGGCTTTAGCAGCATCAGCTCCGCGATGTAAGCGCATCGAATGCAATCTCCTTGCCTGATCTCCGAGCGCAAGCGACTCTGACCCCATGAGTCAGGACCTTGTCACACTGCTGCAGCAATTGGTCCGCATCCCCTCGGTCAATCCTGACAATACCCCGGGCACCTCCGAGACTGGAGAGGAGACGCTCGCCGTCTTCCTTAGCGGCTGGCTTGAGTCGATTGGCGCTGATGTCACTCTCGAGGAAATCAAACCCGGACGGCCCAACGTCATCGCACGCTTTGCGCCCATGGACGGCCGCCCACGCATGATGTATGGCCCGCACCTCGACACGGTAGGCATCGAGGGCATGACCATCGATCCCTTCAGTGGCGAGATCCGCGACGGCAAACTCTGGGGCCGTGGTGCAAGCGACACCAAGGGCCCCATGGCCGCCATGCTTTGGTCCCTGCACGAGAACCGCGACATTCTGGAGAACCTTCCCATCGCCATCGACTTTGTCGCTTTCATGGGTGAGGAAAGTGGACAGTGGGGTTCGAAGTCATTTGCGCGCAATCACGGCGGGGACTATGATTTTGCCATTGTCGGTGAGCCCACCAACATGACCGTGGTTCACCAGAACAAGGGCTCGACCTGGGCGACGCTGCGCGCCACTGGCAAGGCCGCACACAGTTCGATGCCTGAGAAGGGAGAGAACGCCATCCTCAAGCTGACGCGTGCCATCAACCAGTTGGAGCGCCACCTCGTGCCCAAGCTGGCCGAGTTCACCCACCCCGACCTCGGCCACTCGACCATCAACTTCGGTGTCATCCGCGGTGGCTCACGGCCCAACATCGTGCCCGATCTGGTCGAGGCCGAAATTGACATCCGATTCACTCCTTCGCTGATGAAGGCGGGTGGCGCACTCAAGCTTCTCGCCGACACCATTGTTGACCATGAACTGCCCATCGAGATCGTCAATCCTCACGAAAACCCACCGCTCGAAACCGATGCCAGCAATCCCGGTATTCAGCAACTCCTGCAAAACGGCAGCAAACTCGCAAGCGCCCCTTGGTTCTCTGACGCCGCTCACCTTTCTCAGGGTGGCGTGCCGAGCATTTGTATCGGGCCGGGTAGCATTGATCAGGCCCATACGGTCAACGAGCACATCGACATCGAGGCCCTGAAGGACGGCGCTGCATTCTTCATAAAATTCGTCAAAAGCTTGGCAGAATAATCAACCCAGGCCGGGTCGGCCATTCTCACCCTGCTTGACCTCGGCAATACGCAGGGGTAGGCGCACCGAAAGTTCTCCGTCGCAGGAAATATCCAGCGAGTAGAGGCCCGCTGTCGGAAAACGCAGTCCTTGAAGATTCATCACGATATTGCGGGTGATAAATGGGGCGTTTTCGGGAAGTTTCACATCGAACTCGGGTTCTATGGGCATGTTCTTTGGATCCAAAGGCTCACCATCGTCATTGATGATGACGATGGAAAACTTGTGGTGCCCGATATCTTCGGGGGTAAAGCAGATTCGAAGGGCCAGCGAACAATGCGGGTGAACCACAGGGAGCTGGCGAGCGGCGAGAGTATCGAAGGTACCATTAACGACCAGCTTGCCGTTGTAGTCCGCAGCATAGTCGCAGAGAGTCGCCACTTGAAAGTCCATGAATAAAACCTGCCGAGAGATGGCCAGACTGCCAACCCATTTCTGTCCGCTCATTTGGCATCCTTGAGCGCCTCCACAAACAACTTGGCGGACTTGGTGGCGGATGCGGGATTCTGACCCGTCACCAGGCGACCATCGCGCACGGCATTCTCGGACCAGTTATCAGCCAACACCACCCTGGCGCCTGCTTTCTCCAATTCGCTTTGCAGGAGCAGCGGTACCACTTTATCGAGTTTGACCGCCTTTTCCTCGGCGTTGGTGAACACAGCCACCTTTTTGCCGGCAACGAGAGGTTTTCCATCTGGCCCCTTCACGCCCACCAGGGCCATGGGTCCGTGGCACACCGCGCCAACCACACCGCCCTGGGCGTGGATTTTCGAGATAAAATCAGCAAGCTCCCTATTATTGGGGAAATCCCAACAGGTGCCGTGACCGCCAGCGGCGTAGATTCCGGCGTAGTCCTTGGCCTGCAGATCCGATAGCTGTTTGGTGCCTTCAACACCGCCCCGCCCCTGTTTGGTCACTCCGTGAGCCTCCCAGAAGATCTTATTCTCTTTGTCCTTGAGATCCAGACTCTTTGGATCCACAGGAGCAAAACCTCCCTCGGGGCTGGCAAACACCACCTCGTAACCAGCATCCCTGAACACAGCATAGGGATGAGCTGCTTCCGATAGGTAAAAGCCGGTGGCATTGAGCGCGCCGGGCACCTTGTTGTCCGCACTCGGCATCCTATCCACATTGG
>JAURCU010000018.1 GCA_030828305.1 Luteolibacter sp. | reverse complement strand
AGATGAAAAGCGCTACCAACTCATCGAGAGCAAAAAGATTGGTAACTTCCATGCGCTCAAAAAGATCAGGCACCTTGAGAAGGATCCGGGTCAATGGAACCACTACCGCATTGAGGTCAACGGTAGCACCATCAGGGCCTACATCAATGGGGAGCTTGCCAACGAAGGCGGCGGCCTGGACGTGATCGCCGGTCCCATCGGCCTTCAATCCGAAGGTAGCGAAATCCACTTTCGTAACATCCGGCTTGAGCCGCTCTCAGAGGACTGAGTCGGTCCACGGAATGAATTCCGAAGGGATGGGCGCCTCGAAGGCGACTTTCTCTCTGCTGATGGGATGCACGAAGGACAGTCTCCATGCATGCAGCATCAGGCGGTTGGGCAGACCGGGTTCCTTACACGACTTGCCGTAGATTGGATCACCGACGATGGGAACCCCCTTATGGTGGAGATGTACCCGTATCTGGTGGGTGCGCCCGGTGTGCAAGTGGCAGAGTAGCAAGGCCGTGCCGGTTGAAGCATCGCGAGCTTTCACCTCGTAATCTGTAATGGCGGCTTTGCCACCTGGCGGATTGAGCACAGCCATCTTCTGGCGGTTGACAGGATGGCGCCCGATGTTGGTGAAAATGGTATCCTTGGAGGGCTTGGGCTCACCACGAGTAACAGCGAGATAAATCTTCTGCATGGTTTCGCGCTCAGAGAACTGCTCGACAAGTCCCCGATGAGCAGCATCAGACTTGGCAACCACCAGACAGCCTGAGGTGTCCTTGTCCAAGCGGTGCACGATGCCGGGCCTTTCCACCCCCCCGATGCCCGAGAGCTTGCCACGGCAGTGATGCAAGAGCGCATTGACGACTGTGCCATCCGGATTGCCCGCCGCCGGATGCACCACCATGCCAGGCGGCTTGTGAATGACGATCAACTCGTCGTCCTCGTAGAGGATGTCCATGGGGATTTCCTGTGCCACATGTTCCAGTGGTACCGCCTCCGGAATGACCACCTGAATGAGATCTCCCATTTGTAGGCAATCCCGAGGTTTCGCGGGCTTGTCATTGAGTGTGATGTGATTCCCGCGGATCAGGGTCTGGATGCGTGAGCGCGAGAGATCCTCGAGATGCTCTGCCAAGTAGGCATCCAATCGCCCGCCACTCGTGACCACCTGAATTTCCATTGGAAAGATCATCCCGATGACGCAAAAAGCCTGCAAGTTTCAAGTTTGCACAAAGGTGCTGGATTCCCTTAATTTGTGAGCTGATGCAGGGAAATCCGGAGACCATTGCCAATTGCGAGGCCTGCAATTCGCCCATGGACATCTCCGCAGTGGCTCCCTTTAGCAATGTAGTCTGCCCAAGTTGCGGTCATCAAGAGCGGGTCAAAACCCAGTTTGGCCCCTACACCTTGACCCATCGCTATGCTGTCGGCGGCATGAGTATGGTGTTCTGTGCCCGCGACCACACCCTCAATCGCGAGGTCGCCGTCAAAATTCTCAGTGAGAACTACTCGCAGGACGAAAAGCGAATCAAGGCCTTCGAAGAAGAGGCGCGCATCACAGCCTCCTTCAGCCACCCCAACGTCGTGAGTGTGCTGCGCACGGGCCACGCCTTCGGTCGCTACTACATCGCGATGGAGCTGGTTCCCGGAGGACACTTCGAACATCACATCCGCGAGCGCAAACGCATCCCGGAGGAAGAACTGCTACCCATTGCCATCCAGGTCGCCCAGGGGCTCAAGGCCGCCAAGGCCGCCGGACTGATCCACCGCGATGTCAAACCCGGCAACATCCTTCTGGCAAAAGAGGGCCACGCCAAACTGGTGGACTTCGGTCTCTCACTGGTGACTCAGGGCGGCACCGCCAAGGCCGAGGAACTCTGGGCGACTCCCTTCTATGTGCCACCTGAAACCGTCGAGGGACAGGAGGAGGATTTCCGCTCCGACATCTATGCCCTGGGCTCCACCCTTTATCATGCGCTGGCCGGAACCCCACCCTGCAATGAGGATTCAATGGCCACCGATCGCCTACTCAAGGCCAAGACAGAAATCATTCCCCTCAAACAGGTGGCGCCCGATGTCTCTGACGAGACCTGTGAGATTGTCACCCAGTCAATGGCTTATTTTCCGTCCGAGCGCTACACGTCTTACGACGACATGATCCATGCCCTGCGCAAGGCCCAAAAAAGTCTTCGCCGCAGCAAAAATGAAGAGCATCTGCGCGCAACCCAGGCCCACACCATCCCAAGTTCAAGCCACGTTGGCAAACTCGTCTGGATCATGATCTACATGGCCATGGCAGCTATTCTTGTCATTAGCTTTGTCATTCCCACGCTTGAAGAGGAATACCCCGAACTTACCCAAGGCGAAAATCAGGGAAATCGAAATGACAACAACAACGCCAACAACGATCTCAATCTGGGCACTACTCAGGAATCCATCGCAAATGAGTTCCGCCGAGCCCGCAACGCCCTGTACTCAGGCGAATACAAACTGGCTTGCGAACTTTTTTCCAGGCTGCATGACAACAAGCATCTGCAGGAACCCACCCGCTCGTGGGCTGGCGTTGAATCCGTTCTGAGCGCCTACCTCGACGGCAAAAGCAGCCTTGCCCGCAAGCAAGCGAAGATAACCAGCGAGCATCTCAGCGCACTGAGTGAAGATCATGCGGCAGCCATCGGCGTCGAGATCACAGCCCTTCTCATACAGCTGGAATCCTTACCCCCTCTGACCGGCAGTTCCGCATCCCAATCCGGCAGCCAGACGGTGCTCGCGAGCATGTTGGCAGGGCTCAAGAACTGGCAACAGGGGCTACTTGAGGAAGCAGCGGAATGCTTCAAGCGTGCCGCCACTGCCAAACTCTCCGCCAATGACCAGTGGGTCGAGCCATACCAAGGCCTGGCCTCCGACTACCTTGCCGACTATTCGGTACTCACCGGGCCACTTTTTGGCTCCATGCCCATCGACCTCAGGCGCTGCGAAAAGCTCATTGAGGAACTCGACGAAGCAGTGGGGCAACTCAAGACTCGCGGCAGGGCTCGCTACAATCTCCGCGCCTGGCAACTGGATCTGGCACGAAAGGCCAAGGAACTGCGCGAGGAGCAGGCAAGGTGAAATACAGGCATAAAAAAATTCGTGGCGCTCATGCGCCACTGAAACTTGTCAACAGGATCTAGGAGACCAAGCGCATGAACACCAAAAGCAGCGATGCGATCAGGAACAGACCAGCCAAGCCGCCGGCAAAGCGGTCAACCCTGAGTATTTTGGGCCGGTCCACTGAGGCTGAGGGTGGAAACACAATCACGCCGTAGGCCATGCCAGCCAGCAGACCACCGAGATGAGCTGCATTGTCGATGAAACGGTATCCAATGAGTCCCATCACCGCGGTCAGCAACACCGCAGCCAAGAGGCGGCGCCGCGCACTGCGTGGAACCAGTCGGTGATGGAGTGTTTCAAAAATGAGTAGAAAACCCAGCAAACCGAGCAAGCCACCTGACATGCCAACACTGTCAGCCTGCAGGAAATGGGCAGAAGCCACACCGCCCACCAAAATGGAGATGCTCAACACCAAGAGCAAATGAGGCCAACGCGCAAACAACTCCACGCGCTTGCCAAGATAGAGAAGAGCGAGCGTGTTGAAGATAATGTGCAGCCAGTTACCATGCAACCAAGGCGCAGTTGCGAGTCGCCAATACTCGCCTGCATGGTATGCTGTTTTGATCAGGCCCGCTGCCTGCAAGCCATCAGAAGCCAACCAGCATTGTAGCAGCCAAACCACCATCATCAAACCGCCCAGCACTGGAGTCAACACCACTCGCTGCAGAGTCAGCCAGGTTTCGAAGCGCAGCATTGGAATGAGTCCATCCGAGTCCTGATCATGGCGATGCCACTCGCGCCACTCTTTGTGCGCGTCATACCAGGGCATGAGCAACAGGGAAAACCACAGCAATAGCGCGATTCCAAGCGGCAATGAGCGGATCAAAATCTGGAGGGCATCGAGCAATCGCGGCAACAGGGCAAGCGTGGCATCAGCCATTTGCACTGCGTGCCAGTATTGGTGGCTGCCAAGCAAAATCAGCAGCACACTGCCCCAGCCCAGTCGGTGCAGACTTTGCAGGCGCCTGGTTGCCAGACGTTGGTGGCGTGCCTCACAGACCGCTTGACGAGCTTGCGGCCACTGCTCGGGCAAAACCATGTGCTGATACTGCGGGGTCCATACAAGAATGACGCGTCCGGAATCATCCTCGCGAATCGCCTTGAGCAGCGAAGCGGCGTCCTCCAGTCGGTGTTGTTTGCTTTTGGGATCCAGCCAGCCCCAGCCCTCTGGCGCAGGAGCAAAACCATCCGATCTCGCCCAGATCGGCTGCTCCTGCTCATTATGGTCGTTCGGGTTCAGCCAATGGAAGCGCTTGGATTACTCTTCTTGGTCTGAAGAATCCTCGGTTGGCCCACCGCTCTCTTCATCTTGAGTAGCAGGAGCCTCAGTAGTTTCGCCAGAGGTTTCGGGAGTTCCGGCGGGGGCCTCGGGAGTCTCAGCTGGGGTCTCGCCCTCCTCGGGCAACTCTTCAAGCAGGGAGGCAGGTCCCTCACCCTCGGAAGCGGGAGCGGTCTCCTCAGGCACAACAGCCGAAGGCTCTAGGGCGGCTGGTTTTTCTTCCTTGAGCAGGGGTGAATCCTTGTTCTGGTGGCCGATCAGAATGGCCAATAAGAGAGCCAACACGAAAAACAACGTGCCACAATAGACGGTTCCTTTTTGTAGCACATTGGTGGTGCGTGCACCGAAGACCTGATCGGTCACACCGCCACCAAAGGCCGCACCGAGACCTTCCTGCTTGGGACGCTGCATGAGAATCAGCAGGGTCATCAGAAGGCAGACGATCACAAAAACCACCAGCAGGAGATTGATGCTGATGGAAAGCCAGGGAATTGCTGCAAGAGTCATGGAAGCGGGAGGATGGGTGGCGATTTACGCCTTGTAAAGAGGGGAGTCCGCGAAAATCGGGCAAAAAATACCGGCTGGACTGAGAGTCCAGCCGGCCCCCGAAATCATGGGCATCAGGCATCGTTGGGCACGTCGACGGAAGCGTATTCACCGTCCTTGCGGCGGTAAATGATGGTCAGGCAATCGCGCCGGGCACTTTTGTAAAGCACGAAGGGACGGTCGGTTAGCTCCAGCTCCATGATGGCATCCTCCTTATACATGGTGCGCACGGCGTAATTATCCTTGTGTAAGATGTAAGGCTCGGGATCGGCCTCCGATTCTTCGGGGTGATCAAGGGCATCCTCATTGAAATAGCGCTCATCGAGGTGACGAATCGACTCGTTTCGGTGCGGGCGCTTCTTCTTGAGGAGGCGCGTCTTGTGCTTGCGCATGCGCCGGGCAATCTTGTCTGCCGTGGCATCGAGGGCCGCATACATGTCCTTGCCCTCGGTGTGCGCTTCAATGGTGATGTGGTTGGCACAAAACAGAATGATTTCTGCAATATGGCGGTTCTTCTGCACGTCTAGAATGGCCTTCGCCTCGATGATTCTCGGGTAGTCGAGATGAAGCCCTTCGATCTTGCCACGGGCATGTTCTCGAAGTGCATCGGTCACGGACTCATGTCTCACAGTGACGGTGATCGGCAGGTTGACGTTTGCAGTTTGCATGTTGTTGAGCGGTTTTGTGTTTCAAAGGTGGCATCATGGAGTGAATCCACCCATCAGACATAATGCACATGAAACAGAGTCAGTCCAAGCAGATCTGATCAAAAAGTCCGCAAATCAAATCCAAAAAGCACCAAAACCAACGCTTGTTTGATTGGCGCTAAATCTCCAAAAAAATCTCAGCGCGGCTTGGTCAACTCCTCGAAACTCCTGTCATTGGCTTGATCGCCATCCACTCGATCTCGGGCAGAACCTGCCGCAGGCGCACGCAGGCTGGTTAGCGCCTGGTCATAAGCTTGCACGAAGCTGTCCGTTGGACGTGCCGCGGTGCCGGATACCGAGAGATCCATCCAGCGGTAGCCATCCATTGGACTGCCAAACATCTTATCGAGCGCGCGATTTTCCGAAATGGTGATCTTTGCAGCTGGCAATCCGATGCGTAACTCACCCTGTAGTTTGCCAAGATGCAGGCCAAGACGGCCCCGGATGGCCATTCGCTCGCCACTGAACAGATTCAGTTCGCGCAATTCGATCTGATTGCCAGCGCGAATGAGAATACCACTACTTTCACCACGAAACGCGGGCTCCGCATACCAGTCATCGCCCAAAATCTCGCAAAGCGCCAAAAGTACAGGCAAATGACGCAGGGTGAGTGAGTCATCCTTGCTGACCTGAAAGTTGAGGTCGAGATCCACCTTGGGATCCGGGCCAAAACCCACTTCCAACTGTGAGGCAGTCGAGCCTTCCCTGGAATCCACACGCCCAGAAAAAAGTTCTCCCAGGGAGTCTCCCAGCAGCCCACTCAAGAGAAAGGATTCCGCGCTTACCTCCAGCAGGCTTGGATTCAGCCTATCGTGCGGGCTGAGGATTCCACTGAACTCCAGCTTGCCTGCATCATCTTGCGGATGCAGAAGGCCTAAACCCACCACTTTGGCCTGCCCCCCACCCAACTTGATGTAGCCCCGGTCCAATCGAAACATGGGCCAGTCGGGCGCACGCAAGTCGCCACGCGTCATGCGCAGCAGGGAACTTTCCCCCTCTTTTTCGGGCACCAGGGTCGCCTCGACCTCATTGAGTCGGAAAATGCCCGCATCCTGCAGATCGATCTCAATTTGAAGCCTCTTGACACCATATTGTTTGAAGCGGATGGGTGCGTCACCATCCAACACGGGCACGATGCGCCGACTCTCGCCTTCCACAGGCAGGCCCAGCGACAGCTTCCCGGTCCCAATGCTCATTTCATTGCCATGGAATTTTCCCGCGATGACAGCCACCGGAGATATGTCCGCGCTAAGCAAGCGCAACTGAAGTGAGTCGAGAGCACTACCCTGCGGCCACTTCAGATCCAGTCCTTGGGCATTGGCCGCACTCGGGTTCATCCGGAACTGGATTAGCTTGGCCTGTGCGCCACTGGTGGCTTCGAGCTTGGCGCTCAATTGCTTCCGATAGGACTCGGTATTCACAAAAATGGTGACAAAGCCCACCATGAGTAGGGCGACAAGCAGAACAAGCAAGGCAGCAGTCAACTGCATGATGCGAATGCGGCGCCTACGCTCCTTTTCAGGCTGATGGCTGCGACGCTTGCGGCGCCTGACCCGAATCACCTGACTGCCGTCTTCCCGGGTAACGAGTTCGCCCTCTCCGGAGTGCTCGGAAGTCGTCCGCTCGTGCAGGCGATCCATCATCTCGTCCAGTTGGTAGCGGTCCTGCTCTTCGGGCATGTGAGAATAAAGTTACTAATGGCATTCTCAGCAACCGTCAACGGGAACCAAGTTCGCGGTAAGGACGTCCGGTTGGGTCGAGCAAGTCGACTTTCACCAGGAAAATGATGGCGGTGGAGATGGGCTGATAACTCTTACTTTGGAACATTCTTCCCAGCCAGGGAATATCTCCAATCACTGGCACCTTGTCCTTCACCGATTGGATGTTCTGGGAAAGCAGGCCACCGTAGGCAACCGTCGCTCCGTCCTGAACGGTGAGTTGGGTGTTGGTGCGCTTGGCGCTGAATACCGGCATGAGGATTTCGTTGCGGGTCAGGGTCACGCGTGCCGGATTGCCCAGAGAATCCGGCACGGCTGCGGTGATGGGGCTGCCGTAGTTGACGAAGCCATCGAACTCAACAATCTCGGGCGCGAGCGTCAAACTGATGTAGCGGTTATTCGGACCGGCGAGCGGCAAGACCTCCATGGTGATTCCTACATTGCGGGTTTCGAAGCTCGTCGGATTGGCCGGCACCACCGGAAAGGCAGGACCCGCGTTGTTGCCACCAAACTGATTGCCTCCCCCACCCTGTTGCAACTCAGGGGGATCGTATTCCGTCGGGTAAATAAATTCGCGCGCCATGGTAATCAGGGCGGATTCTCCGCTGCGAGTGATCACCGATGGCTTGGCCATGGTATCGACACCCGTCTTCTGGCTAAGACCACGCATGATGACTTGTCCGCCGCCATCGCTCAAGATGCCGGTCAGCGAGAGAATGCCGGGAGCCACGCGCGAACCCTGAGAGGCACGGTCTGGATTGTTGACGATAGCATCAATGCTATTGGAAACGAAAGCTCGGTCGCCGGAACGCAGGCCGTTGGTGATCACATTGGGTGCGGTGGCATTCGCTCCGCCGGGCAACATGAGGGTGCTGGTGGAGAAGTCACCCAAGCTACGCCCACCGGTATTGCCAACACTACCACCCCCCAGAAAGACAGGGTCTCCGTTGTTGATTTGGTAGGGATTCAGCAGCCAATCAAAACCAAGCTCCTCGAGCACTTTCTGCTCAACCTTGATCATTGTGACCTGAACCGAGCAGAGCACCGGATCCGCTCCCTTTATGATATCGATGATCTGTTCAACCATGGCATGATTGTTGGCCGTGTTGACCAAAATCAGCATGTTGGACGGGGCACTGTAGCTCGCACTGGCTCCTTCTCCAAAACTCACCCCCTTGCGCTTTAGCAATTCCTGAACCGGCAGACGCTCGGGTAACAAACCCTGACCGGGATCGGCCGCAGCAAAGGGATCGAGCGCACCAGCTCCGCCTGCATCTTCGCTGAGAGCGGTAATGAAATCAGCTGGCACCTGATACTGGCGCAGGTAGATCTCCTCAGTCACCTGACCTGCGGGAATGATGGTCACCGCGTAAGGGTCGACCTTATAGACCGTTCCGGTCATTCGGGTAATGTATTTTAGAACCTGATCCACAGGCACGTTTCTGAGGCGTAGATCAAAGCGCTTGTTCTGGATTTTCTGGCCCACAGCGGAATCCTCCGGGCCGATGTTGATGTTGAAGTTGATGCCGCGATCCTTCTGATCAACGGTGAGAAGGTCTTCGCGCGAGGATGCCACCCGCAGGAATTCCACCGCATCCGCCAGAGTGACATCATCGAGAGCCACCATCGGAATGATGATCTGGCGCAGCTTTGCCTGAACCGTGGTCTCCGGGGCTCCCTCATCCGTGGCAAGAAATCCTGTCAGGGCAATATCGTCGTCCGCCTTGGGCACTTGAGGCAGCCAGGCCTCATCCACTTCAAGCAGCAACTCGGCACGGCTTCGGTCGTAGGCGGCGATCTTGGATTCCCCTCTCAGACGCAGGACTTCCATCAGGCCACGGCGAGCGAGCACGTTGTGGGCATCGATACGAAGAATGTCTTCATAGCACTTTTCGGCAAAATCGAAGCGAGCCAAGGCGACGGCCCCATTAGCCTTCAACATCAAGGCCTTGACCTTTTCCACATCCTCATGGTGCTCGGGACTGAGAGCAGGATTTGTTCTCACCGGCTCATTGAGCATCTTACGCATTCTGAGCGCGGAGGCATTATCGGGGGCGACGTTTTTCTCTAGCACACGCTCCACCATGGCTTTGGCACCCTCAAGGTCGCCACGGTTGGCAAGGACTGCGGATTGGCTGAGGGCAGCGACCACGTAACGCTCGGTGATCAGCTCGCGTGTTTCCTGCAGGGCCGGGATGGCGGGCACCAGCTCGCGGGCTCCAGCATACGCCTCAAGAGCAACATCCGGTCGCTGCTGGCCCATCGCCTGATCGCCCTTGGTGACGAGTATTCTGGCCTCCTCGACCATGGCCTGGCGCTTGGCCATTTCCGCTACCTCCATCTTGCTTTGGGCACCGGCAAGCAGGGGCATCAGGCCTAGGCCGTATGCGAAAAGCACGACAAACCGTCTGGCCTTGCCGTGCTGAGGGGCTTGGGTTTTCAAGGGATGCATCATGGACGAGCAGATCAGCAAGCCTGCTGATGGCTGGAGGCTTTTATAGGGCCAAGGCTGTCTAGCGTAAGTCCAAAATGCGCAAAATTTCAATGTTTTCGAAACACTCCAACGAGCTGGGGAAACTCCAATTGCTGAGAAATTGGCCGTCTTGAGGCTGCCCTTCTGCGCTTGAAGGCGGCCCAACGCAGTTCCAAGCGCTGAAGGGCAAGGTAAAGGGCGAGTTTGCAGCGCCAGCGCCAACTCACGCTCATAGGGAAGTATTGCTTCATGCAGATAAGTGTTCATTTGAACTGCTCTTTGTCAATGCCTGAATTGCTGACCCAGCGCTGATCTGCCAAAACCCGCAGACCCATGACGATTCAAACCACTCAAAGTGTGGCCATTTCCTCCCTCGTCTTTACCACCAGCGCATGCTAACCATGCGGCCAGATGACGGAGCCCGCCGATGCCCATTCTGACCTATATGGCACTCTACCCGATGACCGTGAGGTCAAACTCTTCACCCTGACCAACCGACATGGTGTTCGCGCCAAGGTCATGGAATACGGCGCCATCCTGGTTTCACTCGAGGCCCCCGATACGCATGGCAATCTAAAAGACCTCACCCATGGCTTCGACACCCTGGAGCCATGGGTCAAAAAGAACACGCCTTACTTCGGTGCCACGGTCGGTCGATACGGCAATCGTATCGCCCATGGTCACTTCAGTCTGGATGGCACCACCTACAAACTCGCCACCAATAGCGAGCCAGGCGGCGTCCCCTGTGCCTTGCACGGTGGCATCGAGGGCTTCCACAAGAAGCTCTGGAAAGGCACGCACATCGATGCCCAAAGCGTCGAGTTCACCTACACCTCGGCCGACGGTGAGGAGGGCTATCCGGGAAATCTGCAAGTCAGCGTGACCTACTCACTAAACGACGACAACGAACTGAAATGGGAAGCCCGTGCCATCACCGACACACCCACCGTGCTCAATTTGGTGCACCACAGCTACTGGAACCTCTCTGGTGAGCCGACCACCAGCATCCTTGATCATGAGTTGACCCTCAATGCCCTTCACTACCTGCCCACCGACAAGGGACTCATTCCCACTGGCGATATCGCCGAGGTCAAAGGCACCCCCTTGGACTTCACCCGGCCCCGCATGATTGGCGAGAGCATCGATGAGGACTTCGAAGCCCTGCGCTTTGGCGGCGGTTACGATCACTGCTGGGTGCTCGACTCCCCGAAAGATGCTACAATCCAACTCGCCGCGCGACTTGTAGATCCAAAAAGCGGACGCGTGATGGAAGTACTCACCAATCAACCCGGAGTCCAATTCTACGCCGGAAATTTCCTGAACGGCTGCATCGAGGGCAAGGGTGGCGTCGCCTACGCCAAGCGCAGCGCTCTGTGCATCGAAACCCAGAACTTCCCTGATGCCCCCAACCAGCCCGACTTTCCCTCCCCCGTCCTGCGTCCCGGTGTGACTTACAAGCATGTGATGATCCACCGTTTTTCCACGCTCAAGTGAACTTCCCACATCCATCGACATGACCTTGATCTCCTTTCTGGCCTTCACGCTCTTGGCCGCCGGCCTGACCATCTTCATCACGCGCCGTGATGAAAAAAAATCAGCCGACGGCTTCTTCCTCGGGGGCCGCTCGCTGAGCTTTCCCATCATTGCCGGCTCACTACTACTCACCAATCTCTCGACCGAGCAGATGGTCGGCCTCAACGGCTCGGCCTATGCCCATGGCCTGAGCGTGATGGCATGGGAGGTTGTAGCCGTGGTGGCACTTGTGGTCATGGCGCTGTTCTTTTTGCCAAAGTTTCTCAGGGCGGGCATTACCACCGTGCCCGAATTTCTCGAGAAGCGCTACGATCGCAGCGCACAAACCGTTGCCAACACCATCTTTCTGATTGCCTACACCTTCCTGCTGATTCCGCTCATACTCTACACGGGAGCGGTGGGGCTCATCAGCATCATCGACATCCAGTCGCTCACCGGCATCGAGGATTACAACACCCTACTTCGCGCAACAGTGGTGATCATCGGCGTCCTCGGCATGTGCTATGCCCGCTTTGGAGGCCTGCGCACCCTGGCCGTGCTCGACACCATCAACGGCGTGGGTCTGCTTGTTGGCGGCATGTTAGTCGCCTACCATGCGATCAACGCGGTGGGAGATGGCGAAGGCATCGCCGCTGGCTGGAACGCGCTCAAGGAGACCCAGCCCGAGCGGCTCAATTCCATTGGCGCGAAAGGCTCGGAAGTCCCCTTCTCCACCCTCTTTACCGGCGTGGCGCTGCTCAATCTCTTCTACTGGTGCACCAATCAGCAGATTATCCAACGCACCTTTGGCGCCTCCAGTCTGGCGGAGGGCCAGAAGGGCGTGCTGCTCACCGGAACTCTCAAACTTCTCGGTCCGCTCTACCTCGTCCTGCCCGGCCTGATCGCCTTCCAGATGTATGCGAACCAAGACATCCCCAATGACCAAGCCTACGGCATGCTGGTCAAGGACGTGCTTCCCTCGCACCTCACCGGCTTCTTTGCCGCCGTGATGATGGGCGCCATTCTCAGCTCGTTCAACGCTGCACTCAACAGCACCTCGGCACTCTTTTCCATCGGTCTTTACAAACACGTGATCAATCCCGCGGGAAGCGAGCAACAAAGCGTGCGCGCCGCCAAATGGTTCGTGGTCAGCGTGGCCATCGCCGCCATGATTGGCGCTCCGCTCCTGATCGGCCAGGACACTATCTTCGGCTACCTGCAGAAGATGAATGCCATCTACTTCATTCCCATCTTCGCGGTGGTTTTGGTCGGCATCCTGCACCCGCGTGTGCCGAGTCGAGCCGCTTCCATTGCCATGATTGCCGGTATCCTCATCATTTCGCTCGGCTATTTCATCCCCGCTTTCGATGAGGCCATCGCGAACGCTGGCATCCATGGTTTCCACTTCATCGGCATCGTCTTTGGCCTGCTGGTAATCTTGCTGCTGGTGGCAGGAACCGTCAGCCCGCGCAAGGAGGCCTGGAAACTCGAGACCGATACCCCCATCGATCTCTCGCCATGGAAAGGTGCCAAATGGGCTGGCCTTGCCTTGCTGGTGATGGTGATCGCCATCTACGCCAGCTTCGCGGGCTGATGGATTCCTAGTTCCTGGTTCCTGGTTGGAACCAAGAAACAGAAACCAAGAACACACCGCCCTTGAATCTCCCGCCAAGGCCACGGACACTCACCCCCATGAAGATCTCCTGCTACACTGGCGGCATGGTACAAACCAATGGCTACCTCGTGGAAACCCCTGAGGGCAACTTCGTGATCGATGCGCCCGAAGCCATCAGCGACTGGATCCTCTCCAAGGGCGTGCGTGTCGATGAGGTGCTCCTGACCCATCAGCACTACGATCATGTTCAGGGGGCCGCCAAACTGCAGGCTCTGGGAGCAAAAATAAGCGCCTTCGCCCACCACTCCACCGATCTCACTCTCGAAACTGCTGCACGCAACTGGGGCATGCCCATCGTGGTTCACAAATATGGGGTGGATGAGCGCATTGACCCGGCAGCTCCCATCGTCATCTGTGGACAACCCATCCGGGTAGCCCACGTGCCCGGCCATTCCCCAGATAGCATCACCTTCTACTTCAAGGACGAGGGTGTTGTGTTTGCTGGCGACACCCTCTTTGCCGGCTCCGTCGGTCGCACCGACCTACCTGGCGGCAGCACCGAGACGCTGATCTCTGGCATCCAAGAGCACCTGCTCACCCTCCCCCCGGAAACACGCGTGCTCTCCGGACACGGGCCAGAAACCACCATCGGTCAGGAAGCCAGAACCAATCCTTTCGTACGATGATTTGTGCATTTCTCCCGATCCCCTTGACCGGGGTCCACAGCACTCCTACTCATTGATTCACGACTCATGGAACCAACCACAACTGCATACGGCACCTGGAGCGGCGGACGCTTCATGCACTTCGGCGAAACCCTCAGCGAGGAGCGCTACATCGGCTGCATCCAGACCGCCTACGAAAAAGGCATCCGCACCTTCATCACCTCAGACGTCTACGGCAACGGCAAGGCCGACGAACTGCTTGGCAAGGCGCTCGCGGGCATTGGGCGCGACACTTACTCTTTGGTCGGCATGATTGGCCACGACTTCTACAACGGCCAACGCCAAGGCAGCCGCGGGTATCCCCGCTTCACCGATCCCGAACTACGCGGTCCTGAGGGCTACGAGCAGTTCATCAAGATGGCCGCCGGCAAGGAGCTCGAGCGCTGCGGCGTCGATCAGTTCGATCTCTTGATGCTGCACAACCCCGACGAGATTGGCTACACCAGCGAGCCTCTATGGAAGGCGATGGAGTCTGCCAAGGCGGCCGGCCTCACCCAGCGTCTGGGCATTGCCCCCGGCCCTGCCAACGGCTTCTCACTCGATCTGATCTACTGCCTGGAGAGCTTCAGTGATTTGATCGACTGGTCCATGCTCATCCTCAACCCACTCGAACCCTGGCCTGTCGGCCTGACACTCCCCGCCTGCGAAAAACACGGCGTGAAGGTGATGACCCGCGTGGTCGACTACGGCGGCGTCTTCCATGGAGACTTGGGCTTACCCAGCCATGAATTCAAGTCCGGTGACCACCGCACCTACCGCCCGGAAGGGTGGGTGGAGCATGGCATGGAAAAGGCCGAGAAGATGATGCCCATCGTCGAGCAATACAAACTCACCCTTCTCCAACTCGCCTGTATCTGGAACTTGAGCCACCCGGCGGTTGCTTGCGTGGTGCCCACTTTCATCCAGGAAGCCGGCCGGGACGCGCGGCTCATCGAGGACAAAATCGCCGAGTTCGCCGCCATGCCTGACGTCCGCTTTACCGACGAGGAAGTGGCGAAGATCCGCGCCATCGGTGACAACACCGGCTGCATGATGCTCAAGGGTGCGAGCAAGCGTCATGAGAGCAGTGAACGCCCCGATGAATGGCCCATGCGTCCGGAGCTTCTGGAACTCGCCCAGCAATACGGCTTGGGTGACGATTGGTAGGCAGCGTAGCGGCCTGTTTCTGGTTCTTGGTTCCTAGTTGGCGGCCACGCTGCTCATTTGAATTCCTTGATCCGCGGGTTGCGGAAGCGGTAGGTCTGGCCCTTTTCACCATGATGCTGGAGGCCGATGTAGCCTTGCGCGTCCACGTTGTCGGTGAATTCTGTGCACAGTATGTCGTTGACGAAGATCTTGATCTTGTCGCCGCGGCACTCGATTCGGTACTGGTTCCAGTCATTGCGCTTGAAGGCCTTACCCGGGCCATTCTTGAAAGCCAAACCGGACTCGGAGTCATTCGGCTTCTTGGGATGCAGCCAACCACGGCGACCTTCATCGTAGAGCCCGCCCGACCACATGCGATCCGAACCATCACATTCGGCCTGATAACCAAAGACCTTGTTGGGCTCTTTGTGGGCGCGAAACATCACGCCGGAATTGGCTTTGCCCTCGGGTAGGTGGATTTCAACCTCAAAGATAAAGTCGGCGTATTGCTTCTTGGTGCAAAGGAAGAACTTCTTATTGCCGATGAGTTGAATCTCACCATCAACAACCTTGGCCTCACCATGTTTGTAAGTATTTTCCCACTGCTCGAGGGATTTGCCGTTAAACAGCGGGACAAACTCCTCCTCAGCCATGACGGCAGAGTAGAAGGCAAAGGCTGCGGTGAGGGGCAAAGTCAGTGATTTCATCGGCCACCTTCTACACAAGGCCTCGTAGCATGGCAATAGGGATGACGCATTCCACTCTTACCCGCATGCAACAGGAAGTGGATGCTTGAAAGCCGGACCCGACAGCAGGATACTCGGCCATGTCCAATTCCGACTGGCCCAAGGAACTCGAAAAACGGATCGGGCCAGACAAGGTGTCGGTGCGCAACTCGGTCATTGAGGAACATTCCAGCGACAAATGGACCGCGAGTCATCCGCCCGACATGGTGGTCTTCGCCGAGTCCACCGCGGACGTTGTCAAGGTGCTCAAGTTCGCCCATGAACGCGATATTGCGGTGACCACCCGTGGTGCCGGGGTTGGCTATGTGGGTGGCTGTGTGCCCGTATTAGGCGGCATCGCCCTCTCCACCGCGCGCATGAATCGCATTCTCGGCATCCATCCCGAGGATGGAGTCGCGGTGGTCCAACCCGGGGTCATCACCGGTGAGCTTCAAGAGGCTGCCGAAAAGGCCGGCTGGATGTATCCGCCCGACCCGGCCTCCCTCAAAGAGTGCTCGATTGGCGGCAACATCGCCACCAACGCAGGGGGCCCGCGCTGTCTCAAGTATGGCGTCACCCGCCACTATGTGCTGGGTCTGGAAGTGGTGCTCCACGACGGCAAGGTTCTGCGTACGGGAGGTCGCCTGCACAAGAATAAGACGGGCTTTGATCTCTGCGGACTCTTCACCGGCTCCGAGGGCATGCTGGGCGTGGTCACCGAAGCGACTCTGCGCCTGATTCCCAAGCCCGGGAGCCGCTCCATGCTCACAGCCATCTTTCCCGACTTTTCGATGGCGGCCGCGGCCGTGCAGGCGATTCTCAATACTGGCCATCTTCCTTCCGCCTTGGAGATCACCGATGGCTTCACCCTTGAAGCCGCACGCAAGCGCCTGGGTGAAGACGCTTTCCCGCCAGGCGACGCCCACTTGATGCTCGAGATTGACGGGCGCCCGGCAGCCATTGCCCATGAACTTGATGAGCTAGATGCCCTGCTGCAGCAGCTTGGCGCGACTAAACTCACCCGTGCTCTGGACGAACAAAGTTGCGGGGAGCTCTGGCAGCAGCGCCGTGAGTTCTCCTACTCCCTGCGCGATACGGGCATGACCAAGCTCAACGAGGACATCGTGGTGCCACGCTCAAAACTGGTGGAACTCATCGAATTCGCCGGTCAGCTGCAAACCCAGACCGGTATCGACATTGCCTGCTTCGGTCACGCCGGGGATGGCAACATCCACACCAACCTGATGGTCGGTGACTACGACAATCCCTTGGTTCGCGAAAAGGCCAACAGAGCCCTCGACATGCTTTTCAACTGGGTGCTGGAACAAGGGGGAGCGATCACAGGGGAGCACGGTGTGGGACTCGCCAAGAAGAGATGGCTGCACGACGCACTCGGCGAAGTCGGCTACGGGTTGCATGAGGACATCAAAAAAGCTCTGGATCCCAAGGGGATTTTGAATCCCGGGAAGTTTCTGGAGTAGGCTGCTGCGCAGCCTGTTTCTGGTTCCTGGTTTTTGACCCGAAGAAGCATGAGATGAACCGCGAGCTTTGGCTCGCCCCTGAGCCCCAAGCTCCGGAGGGGTCATGCATCAGGTATTCTTGTGATGCGCGACCTCGCTGTTGAGCATCCCCTTCAACTCATCGAGGCCTTCCTCCATCTCGGCAGAGATCGGGATCACGTCTACCTTGGGGAAGCGCTGTTTGAAAGCTGCGAGGTATTCCACGGAGCCTTCAAGATCCATCTTGTTGGCCACCACCTTCCATGGGAACTTGGCAAGCTCCTCGTCGTATTCCTTGATCTCCTGGCGCAGAATCTGAAGATCGGAAATGGGGTCACGACCCTCACTACCCGCCATATCGAGCACGAAGAGCAGCATGTGGCAGCGGGTGATATGGCGTAAAAATTCGTGACCAAGGCCCTTGTTCTCGTGCGCCCCTTCGATGAGACCCGGAATATCGGCAATGGTACAGCGTCGATGACCGGGAAACTCGACCACGCCCACCACGGGCTGCAGGGTGGTGAAGGGATAACTGGCCACCTTGGGTTGGGCAGCGGAAAGCTTGCTGATGAGTGTGGACTTCCCGGCATTGGGAAAGCCCACCAGACCCGCATCCGCGATGCGGCGCAACTCGAGATAAAAGACACCAGCTTCGCCGGGGGTACCCAAGGTGTGCTCTTCCGGAGCCCGGTTGGTGGGGCTCTTGAAGTGGTAGTTGCCCTTGCCGGGATCCCCCCCCTTGCAGAGCACAAACTCCTGCCCGTATTCGGTGAGGTCAGCAATGGGTTCGAGCTCAATGCCCTCCTCACTGCGCTCAAGCTCCACAGCACCCTGAAGCGTCTCAGCGTTGGTGGCACGATAAACTACGGTTCCGGGCGGCACTTTGCCGATCACTTTCCTGCCACTCTTGCCGGTCTTGCGCTGACCCGCGCCGTTCTTGCCGTCATGGGCGATGAGTTTGGGGTCGTAGTGATACTGGCGCAGGGTGTCGGTGGACGGATCGACCACCAGCACCACGTCACCCCCAGCACCGCCATCGCCACCGTCTGGCCCGCCCTTGGGAACGTATTTCTCACGGCGCCACGAAACCACGCCGTCGCCACCGTCTCCGGCGCGCGCAATGATGCGAATATGGTCGATGAACATGGTAAATGGAGGCGATCTCGGGATGAGCGGGCGGCAGACTTGAAGCACAAGCTCCTCAAGGTCAACGCCATTCAGCGCTGAGACCCGTAATGGCGCACCAAACCTGCCACTGCGGCCTCCGCATACTCGCGAAAGATGGAGATCTGCCGCTTGCCACCGACCTCGCGCAGTCCCTCGTAGTCGCCCGCAAGCATGCGTGGATAATCAAGTTTTGAGTTCATCAGGTAGGGCTCGAGATAGACCACCGGGCAGTCGTAAAGGCGGTTGGCAAGTAGGTTGCGCGCCCATACCCCATCGGCTTCGGGCACGTCACAGACGTACTGGTTTTCGGCTGAATAGTTGAAAGCCGGATGCGGAGTCACCTCGTGAAACACCTCCATCATGGCTTTGGCGATGCTCACTTCCTCAGCATGACCACCACCTAGGAGTTTGAGCAACAGGGAATGGCGTTGATCCTCGAGACTGAGCTCGTCGTCCCCATAACCCCCGTGCACCAGCATGTGGACGTGGCTGTGATCGAGCAGGCGCGGATTTTCGGGATCTCCCCAAGCCTCGGCGTTAAAGTGCAGGGCCAGCACCAAGTCGGGTTTGATCTGCTGATTGACCAGGCTTGCCCGCGCCCGGATCTCGGCGGTGCGGTAGAACCAACGCCGGGCAAGACGCGCGGCAGCCGCCTCGTCAGCGGGATGCTCCTCGCGAGCCATCTCCATCAGGTCTTCAGCTCGCACGCGGGTCAGCGGTTCGGTATCGCGTCGGACCAGACTGACCGTGGCGCCGAGACCTTCGAGTCGCTCCTTGATCAGGCCTGCGACAAGGAGCGTCATGTCGCCCTCGCAAATCGGCGGATTGCCGTCCACCACCAACCAGCGCGCCTCCATCTTGGCCCAGCGTCCACCGAGATGGCCAGGATCGAGCGCCACGTGCACCCCATGCAAGGGCCTGGCGACAGGAGCAGGACCAAACTCATGGGCGTAGCGCCAGTAGCGCGCCTTGGCTGTATCGCCTCGGGTCTTGGCAAACTTCAACTCATAGGCGGCCTCGTGGGTGATGATGGTCGCCTTTTCGTCGTCTATGGCGATCCACTGCTTCCAGCCGTTGCGCGCCGTGTAGATGGAACGCAGCAACTCTTCGAATTCCGAGCGGGTGATGCTCTTCTGAAAGGCATCGAGCCTGGACCAATCGGGCGCTTCCGCCAATACCGAGAGATCGGTGCCACCCAGTGGCTTGGGGGGCGTAGCCTCTTCCGGCGCGGGCTTCTTGGGCATCCCCCACCAGAAAGCCGCCACGGCAATGGCGGCCAAAAGAAGCAATTTGATGAGTTTGTTATGGTCAGAGCAATCAGCCATGAAAAATGGGAATTGTCGGATGGATACTTACAAGGGAGGGTAACAGGAGAATTTCATCCACTCTGTCAGCATGTCCACAATTCGCATCCTTTTTCTTGGCGACGTGGTCGGTGAACCCGGCCGATCGACCGTGATTGAGCAACTTCCCGTTCTCAAGGAGCGCGAACAAGTCGATTTCATCATCGTCAACGGCGAGAACGCCGCGGGGGGTCGTGGCATCACCCCCAAGATCGCCATCGACCTGTTGCGCGCTGGAGCCGCGGTCATCACCACTGGCGACCACGTCTGGGACCAGAAGGAAATCATCGATCACTTCCCCACCGAGCCGCGCCTCCTGCGCCCCCTCAACTATCCTCCCGACACCCCCGGTCAGGGCAGCGTGGTCCTCGAAACTGACAAGGGCAAGGTGGCCGTGATGCAGGCTCAGGGCCGCACCTTCATGCAGCCGCCCTTGGACAACCCCTTCACCCTGGCGCAAGCCGAGGCCGAACGCCTGCGTGCCGATGGAGTTGGCCCCATTTTCATGGATTTCCACGCTGAGACTACCAGCGAGAAGATCGCCATGGGCCGCGTGCTCGATGGTAAGGTATCCGCTGTGATCGGCACCCATACCCACGTGCAAACGGCCGATGAGCGCATTCTACCGGGCGGTACCGGCTATCTGACCGATGCCGGCATGTGTGGCCCTGAGCAATCCGTACTCGGCCGCAACATCGAGTCGGTGGTCTGGCGCTTCAAAAGCAACATGCCAACCCGCTTTCCAATCGCAGAAGGGCCGGTTAGAATTTGTGGTGTCATCGTCGACGTTGATGCAGAAAGTGGGAGGTGCCTCGAAATCCGGAGGGTTTCGGAGTTGTTTGGAGGCGAGTGAACGAAGCGGTCCGTCCTTGGCCCTTGGTCCAGCGAACATCGAAGCCCTCTCGCACCTGACCGGAGGTGAGGCTTCGAGGGACAGGCCGCATGGCGGCCTACGCATACATCTTCCCGTAATACTCATCCGCCATGCGGTCGGAATCAAAGTAGGGTGCGACGTCGTTCATCGAGTTGAGCACGACACGGTCCCACTCCTTGGGTTCATCGTAGTAGGCGGGCAGCACCTTGTTTTCGAGCAAGTCGTAGAAGCCGTTCGTGTCACTTTGGTCACGCTCCTCGTGTCCCAGTGAAGGATCCGCCTCGGGAATAATGAAGCAGTTGTCGCCGTCTTGAGCGAATTCACAGACCCAACCATCGAAGGTGGAAAGATTGACCGAGGCATTCATCGCTGCGGTCATACCCGAGGTCCCGGAGGCCTCGCAGGTGACGACGGGATTGTTGAGCCAGATGTCAGAGCCCGTCTTGAGCTGGCGTGAGAGTTCAAGTTCGTAGCCCACCAGTACCCCGGCATTGGGGTGATCGCGGGTGATATGAATGAGGTGGTTGAATTGGTCGATAGCGCCATAGTCAAAGGGGAAAGGCTTGCCAGCCCATAAGATCTGCACTGGGTGCTTGGTGCAGGCGAGCATGGCGCGAAAGCGCTTGATGTCGCGGGTGATCAGATCGGGTCGTTTGTAACCTGCAAAGCGGCGTGCCCAGACAATGGTAAGCACCTCGGGATCAAAGAGCTTTCCGGTCTGGTCTGCGACAATCCGGAAAAGTCGCTCCTTGAGCTCGCGCTTGCGCTGACGCAATTGCTCAACGTCACCCTGTTGGCGGGCATGTTCGAGACCGCGCTCGGCCCAGTATTTCTTGTTCTGAGCATTGGTGATGTGATCGATCTCACAGATCTGATCGTAGCCACCCCACATCCTGCGGGAAACCTCACCGTGCAACTTCGATACACCGTTGGCCTTCCTTGCCATGCGCAGGGCCGCCAGAGAATGGTTGAAGTCGGAGCCTTGGATGCCGGTGGCCCCACGCACTTCGTCTTCATTGAGATCCCCGAAGAAGGAGAAGTCCTTCAGGATATGGAAATCGTGCACCTCGTTACCAGCTTCCTCGGGGGTATGGGTGGTGAACACCAGACGCTCCATGACGCCATTCAGACCGCCATACTTGCGATACAGATGGAAGGCCGCGGACAAACCGTGGGCCTCGTTGAGATGCCATACCTCGGGTTCCACACCGAGTTCATCCATCAGGCGCGCTGCTCCTCCACCGAGAATGACATACTGGGCAATGCGGCGCAGCGGGTCTTGGTCGTAGAGCCGATGGGTGATGGCACGCGACAGCGGATCGTTTTCCTCGATGTCGGTGCTCAAAAAGAACATCGGCACGGTGCCAAAGACCTCACCCGGCAGAAACATGGCCTTCACTACCACCGGATGGCCGTGAACGGGCACAGTGAAACGCAGGCCGGTGTCCTGCAGGAACGCATATTCCTTGCGGGTGAACTGCACTGCAAGCTCGCGGTTTTCACCACGTGCCTGGTTATAATAACCATAGGTCCAGAGGATGCCGACACCACAAAGGTTCTGCTTTAGGTCATGGGCGGAGCGCATGTGCGAGCCGGCGAGGAAGCCGAGACCACCCGAATAGATCTTGAAGCTCTGATCGATGGCGAACTCGCAGGAGATGTAGAGCACGCTCTTGGAATACTTCGCGGCAATCTCATAGGGATGGGCAAAGTCAGTGGGAAGGAACGATTGACTGGGGGACATGGCTGGAATGCTTGTATGCTCATGGATCCCGTCCCGGGATCAAGCCAGATTCAAGACAGCACAATACCTGCCATTTCACGTCGTCATTTCGTTAAGGATGTGTTAATTAACTCCATTCATGCCGGATCCCGACGAACAGGCCTTCTTCGACTTCATGGAGACAGAGCGTAGCGCCTCACCGCGAACCGTACGCAATTACCGTGCGGCATTGGCTACCTACGCCGGGTGGCGGGGCGAGGCTTTCGAGGGCTGGCGCAAGGCCACCATCGACGACTTCCGCGACTACCTGTTTGAATTGATGAAGAAGGGACTCAAGCGCTCGACCATCCGCTTGCGCTTCGCGGCACTGCGTTCTTTCTACAAGTTTTTGGTTCTGCGCCGTGGCTTGGCCAATAGTCCGGTGGCGGGGGTCCAACTTCCCAAGCCCGACAAGCAATTGCCCGTTGTCCTGAGTGTCGCCCAGGTCGAGCAACTCCTCAACATACCCCTCACCTTGGAGCCCGATCCCAAATCCCCCGCTTGGCTCCGTCTGCGCGATGCCGCCATTCTCGAACTCTTCTACTCCTGCGGCCTGCGCATCTCCGAACTGCTGTCCATAGACGTGAGTGATGTCGACTTCATCGGTGAGACCCTTCAGGTCATGGGCAAGGGTTCGAAAGAGCGCATCGTGCCCATTGGCGGGCCGGCCATCAACGCCATCCAACGCTATCGCCAGGAGGCTGCGATCACTACGGGTGCCTTGTTCCTGAGCAAGCGGCGCACGCGCATCACCCAGCAAGCAGTCGATCAATTGCTCAAGAAATACCTCAAGATGAGTGATATCCCCTTCGCCATCAGCCCACACAAATTGCGCCACAGTTTTGCCACCCACCTGCTCGATGCTGGCGCCGACCTGCGCAGTGTCCAATCGCTACTTGGGCACGCCTCACTCTCCACCACCCAGATCTACACCCATGTCACCAAGGACAGGTTGAAAAAGGCCTATGATGATGCGCATCCACGGGCCTAGCGGCCCGGACATTGAGATATAAGATATTGGGATATTCGGCGTCCAGTGCATAGCCTAAGCCAACCATGAGCGAAGAACGAGCAACGAAGAACGAAGCACCAGACTCGCCTCCGGCGCGGGTCTTCGTCTACGGCACCCTGCGCAAGGGGGGGTCCAACAATTTTCGCATGGAGGACTGCAAGTGGATCGGCCCCGCGGCGGTCAACGGCCACCTCTACGAGATCGACTGGTATCCGGGTCTGGTCCTCGATGAGAACGGCGCAAAAGTGTTCGGTGATCTTTACGAAGTGCCTGCCGAAAAGATCGATGCGCTCGATGAGTTTGAAGGTCCCGAATACCGCCGGCTACGAACCATGGTGCAGAATGCCGAGGACGAGGCCGAAAGCGCCTGGATCTGGGAATGGAGCCGACCCACACAAGGACTGCAAGCCGTTCCAGGTGGTGACTGGCTTCTGGTGGATCCCGGGGTCACCCTCGACAAGATCAATGATGAGGATTGAATGAACCTGGCAAGCAGGTGAACAGGGAGATGGATCTTGCAAGAACCGGATTTCGAAGACCAACCCAAGTTGCTGGCACCCAGCGGCTGATGCACACCCATGGCTTGCCGCGCCTGGCGCCAAACATCAGCAATGCGACCGCGGGGTTACCTGAATGACGAGGTGTCTGAAAATCAAGGAGCCACTGAAAGCCGTTCACTCGACTCCTCACCCTCAAATGCAAAACCATTCTCCTTGTAGGTCTTGAGACGGAAATGTGTGGCCGTGGAAAGCACCCCTTCGAGTGAGCTGAGCTTCTCGGAAACAAATCGCGCGACATCGCGCAGGTCGTCACCTTCGACAACCACCATCAGGTCATAGCCCCCACTGGCAAGGTAGCAGGACACCACCTGTTCAAAACGCGCGATGCGCATCGCCAAACGATCAAAGCCCCCACCCCGCTCCGGAGTGAGCTTCACTTCAATGAATGCTGAAACGTGCTGATCTCCCAGGCACTCCGGATTAATCACCGCATGATAACCCATGATGGTGCCGTCGTTCTCGAGTTGATCCATGCGGGCAGCGACATCTTGCGTGCTGATCGAGAGCATCTCGGCAAGTTGTTCAAGGCTGTAACGGGCATTGGCACGAAGCAATGGTAGCAAGGGGTCTTTGGACATGAATCTGGGGATGAAGTGAAATTCAGTTTTCTGCAATCGGATTGGGAACCTTGATTAACTCGCGCTTGGGATTGTTGACCGGCGCACCCACCGCCAACCAGTTGTCGTAGGACCGCCAGGCGCCCGCAATCAGGGATCGGGTTCGGCCATAGCGGTCCGGGCTGTTGAGCACCACGACAATCAAACGACGAGGAGTCACCCCCTTGGAACCATCCGGCCTCTGGCGCACCAGAGGATCGCGATGGACCGATATGGCCAAGCATGGCCCGGCAGCACGGGTAGTGCCAGTTTTGATACCAAGCACCCCGCCAAAACCAAGAAGCTCATTGGTGTTGCGGGCCGTATAAACGCGGTTGTCATCGGAGCTCTGAACCTCAATCCGGCGGGATTGCTGGCGCACCATGAAACTCAGCGGATTGAGCTGCATCGCATAGACGGAGAGGCGGGCCATGTCAGCTGCGGTAGAGAAAGCCTTGACCCCTTCACGCTCGAGGCCATGCGGATTGCCGAATCGAGTGTGCCTCATACCCAGACCCTTGGCCAAGCGGTTCATCTCGTCGACAAATTCACGCACGGGTTCACCACGCTTGGCGCGACTCATGAGCAACTGGCGTCCGACATGGTTGGCAACCGTGAGAGCGGCGAGATTGTCCGATGAGAGCATCATCGCATAGAGCGCATCGCGCATGATGATACGCTCACCGGGCTTGAGGTTCATTGGGTTGGGTCCCCCAACCATCGTAACTGCGGCGGGAACGACAACGCTCAGCTTGCTGATGTCCGTGCCGGAAGCCGCGGCCCAATCCAGAGCAACACAACTGGCAGCGATCTTGGTGAGACTTGCGACCGGCTGCTTGCGCGTTGAGTTGTGGGCAAAAAGCACTTTGCCGGAATGAGCCTCCATGACCATCACGCTCTCTCCGGCTCCGAAGCCGGCTCTGGGCATCGATGGCGGCACTTGGGCCAATAGCGGTGAGGCTGCCAGCAGATAGACGAGTGGCAAACGCATCATGGAATATCTTGAAATCATGGGGCAATGGATAACGGCCGCACTCGTAAAGAAAAACCAGTGCAGCACAAGTGAATCATTGCGCGACTTCGGTGGCAGTCACTTTTTTCATGAGGGAATTGATGAAGGACTTGCCGGTGGAACGCTCGAAATGCATCGCAACACCAACAAGAAAGGCAATGATGGCAAGTGCCACGATCAGCGTGTTGGATTTGCCGCTGTTTCCGGCCGACTCGACAGCACCGGGCTTTGACGAGACCTGAGCTGGAGCCTGCTGTGGCGGGGGTGGCTTGCGGATATCCGGCAGAGGCTCGGGTTGCGGTGCCTGTCGCTTTTCCGCGGTTGGCTCCGGGGTCATCTCCACAGGAGGTTCATTGAGTCGAGGCAGCGAGGCAGTCGGATCCTCCAGGCGCAATGCGGTCATCTCCTCTTCACTGAGCTGGAAGGCGAAGACCACATCTCCGATATGGATAGCCTGATCATTGCGCAGATTGATTTCATCAACACGCTCACCGTTGAGTTTGATGCCATTGGTCGAGCCCAGATCCTTGAGAACATAACCACCAATGACACGTTCCATCACGCAGTGTTCAGAGGAGACCGAACCAGAATCGATGTGGACATCGTTGTCGTCACCGCGGCCAAAGTGCACGACCTGTCGCTCAAGCGAGAAGCGGTAGGGTTGGGCAACTTGGTCAGCAACGGTGATGGTCAAACGGGGCATAGGTTAAGAAACGTTCGTAACGAGCCATCCCTAGCGAAATTCGGGGGGATTTCCATAAGAATTTCTGAAGTCATCGCGCTGACAGCTGTGTGATTTCGTGCTATTTGAATGGATATGCAATTCGAACAAGATTCATGGAACAATCAGCTGGCCTTCATTCTCGAGGAATTCGACTGCCAGACTGGGACCCTTCATCGCTGCCCCCCTGACGGCCCCGAGTTGGAGCTGGTAACCCAAATTGGATTGCCCGATCAGCTTCTGGCAGTGATTTCCCGAATCCCCTTCGGCAAGGGCATTGCGGGTGTGGCGGCTGCCAGCCGCAAGCCGGTTGAACTCTGCAACCTGCAGCAGGATCTGGGTGAAGTCGCCAAGCCCGGAGCCCGCGAGACCGAGGTTTCGGGCTCTTTAGCCGTACCTATTTTCCATCCGCAGGGAGGAGAGGTCATCGGCACGCTTGGTATTGGCATGCAAGCCCCCCACGACTTCAGCGCTGAGGAAAAAGAGCGCCTCGCAGATCATGCCGCCACCATCGCTGCGCGCCTGATCTAGACTGGTTGCCGGAGGGTTTCAGTCAAAATGTGAGGATTTGATGTTGAATTTTGGGCTGCCCTAGGGCCCGCTAATTGTGGGCAGAAATCTGGAGCTGCTGCCTTGTTTTTCGGTCATGCGGCTCGCCGCACTCATCCGGCATTTATCAGACACACTCTATGGCAGGTTGACCCCGTCCTATTTGGCCCTACACTGTTGCCATGAGTGACGTCGAAGCTGCCAGCAAGATTCTCGATACCATGCTGGGTCATCTCGGAATTACCGCGGAGATCCAGGCCCAGCAATCTGAGGAAGGACCGTGCCTGCAGATACTCTCCTCGGAGAGTGAGTTGATCATCGGTAAGGATGGTGACCGACTTGACGACATCCAGTATCTGGTCAACCGCATCCTCAGCCGTCAGAATAAGGACGCCCCGCGCGTTAAGATCGATTGTGAACATTACCGCGCGATGCGAGAGGATGAAATGACCAAGGAAGTTCAGGAAATCGCCAAACGCGTCAAGGAGAGCGGCCAAGCCCACCAGATGCGCCCGCTCAACGCCTACTACCGCCGCTTGGTCCACAATGCCCTCATCAATGATGACATGATTGTGACCTCTTCCCCCAAGAGCAACGATCGCCTCAAGCGCATCACCATTTCCCGCAAGGATACCTCAGACCCGAGCTCATGAAGACACTTCTTTTCGGTTGCGGCACCCGGGACTTCACCGCCTCCGCCGGCATCCTCGCATTGCGTCTGGGATTCGGATTGATGATGCTTGTCGGTCACGGCCTGCCCAAGCTCCGGAATTTCCAGGCCATCCTCGACAAAGGCTTCTACACGCCAGATTTCTTCCCCCTCAACTGGATGAGCACCCCGGTCAGCCTGGGTGCGGCGGTGGCCGCTGAATTCTTCGGTGCCATGCTGATCATCCTCGGACTGGCAACCCGCTGGGCAGCTCTCGCTCTGGGCTTCACCATGGTGGTCGCGGCCTTCGCCGTTCATGGCGAGGCACCCTGGTTCCTCGGACCGGGCGTCACCTACGCCAAGGAGCCCGCTCTCATCTACCTGGCCGCAATGATCGCTCTCATCCTCGCCGGCCCGGGCCGCTTCTCGCTCGACGCCTTGCTCGACAAACCACGCAAGGGCCGGATGAAAATCGCCCTTGGCGGCATTAGCTGATTTCCCTCTTGCGTCATGGAAACCCACCGCCTCGTCCTCCCCGGAGACCTCAATCACTTCGGCTTCCTCTTCGGGGGCCGACTGCTCGCGTGGATTGACGAGGCTTCCTGGATTGCCGCAAGTTTGGACTACCCGAACCGACGTTTTGTAACCAAGGCGATGAACACTGTCGAATTCCACCACAGTGTGAAGGAAGGCAGTATCCTGCGCATTGTCTGCGAGCCCGATAAACTCGGCACCACCAGTGTGGCCTACAGCGTCAGGGTCTACCAAGGCGCCAGTGGGATGGACCCCATCTTCTCGACCAAGGTGACTTTCGTCTGTGTCGATAACGCTGGCAACAAATGCGCGATTGCGAGCTGATCCGTGCAACCTTCCATCGAAACCGTCGATATCATCCTGCCCCTCGAAATCTCCGAGGATGAGCAGGCATGGCGCAAGGCTTGTGCCCTGATACTCGGAGTATCTCCGGATAAGATCGGCGAGATGCGGCTGCGCAAACATTCCATCGACGCCCGCCAACGAACCATCAAGGTGCAGCTGAGACTGGATGTGGCATTGGGTGGCAAGCTTCCCGAAGAGAAAAATCTCAGCTGGAGCTGCGCTCCACTGCCTTCCACACCAAGGAAGGTGATCATTGTGGGCAGTGGACCCGCCGGGCTTTTCGCCGCCCTGCGTTGTCTCGAACTCGGCGCGAAACCCGTCGTGCTTGAGCGCGGCAAGGACGCCAGCGCGCGGCGCTTTGATCTCGCCCCCATCCTGCGTGAAGGACGGGTTATCGAGGACTCCAACTACTGCTTTGGCGAAGGTGGAGCCGGCACCTTTTCTGACGGCAAACTCTACACCCGGGCGACCAAGCGGGGGCCCGTGGCGCGTATCTATCAGATTCTCGTCGCCCACGGCGCACCCGAGCGAATTCTAACCGACGCGCACCCCCATATCGGCTCCAACCTGCTACCCAATGTGGTAAAGGCAATGCGCCAGTCCATCCTCGAGGGCGGTGGCGAAGTCCACTTCCAGCACAAGGTGGTCGACTTGGCAATGCTTGATGGAAAGCTTCGCTCCGTCATTACGGCAGATGGCCTGGAATTCGATGCCGATGCCTTGATCCTGGCCACCGGTCACTCGGCCCGTGACATCTATCAACTACTGGATCGCCACGCTTTGCTCCTGGAGGCTAAGCCCTTCGCAGTAGGTTTTCGCATCGAACACTCGCAAGCTCTCATCGACCGCAATCAATATCATCTTGGCAAGGACGAAAAGCGGCCACGCCTCTTACCTGCCGCCAGTTATCGTCTGGCGACCAAGATCCATGAGCGGGGTGTGCATTCCTTCTGCATGTGCCCGGGTGGCTTCATCGTCCCCGCCGCGACCGAGAATGATGAGGTCGTGGTCAATGGCATGAGTCTATCGCGGCGCGACTCTCCCTTTGCCAACTCCGGCATGGTGACTACGGTGGAACCCGAGGACCTGCAGGAACTGGCCAAGCAACATGGTGTGCTCGCCGGACTGGTCTTCCAGAAGCAACTCGAGCAATCCGCCAAGCAGGCAGGTGGTGGTGGTCAGGTGGCACCGGGCCAACGTTTGGTCGACTATTTGGAAGGTAAGGACTCCGCCCAACTCCCCAAAACCAGTTATTTCCCGGGAATCCGCGCCGCTCCACTCCATGAGATGCTGCCCGAGGTCATGACAGCACGCATGAAACAAGGACTCGGAGAGTTCGGCCGCAAGATTCGCAACTACCTCTCCGAGGAGGCCCTGCTGATTGGCTTTGAAACACGGACCAGCTCACCAGTGAGAATACCCAGGCTCGACAACAGTTTGGAGCACCCCGATCTGCGCGGCCTCTTCCCTTGCGGCGAGGGCGCAGGCTACGCCGGTGGCATCGTCAGCGCCGCTCTCGACGGCCTGCGTGTGGCGGACGCCGCCTGTGCCTGAATCAAAAAACCGCCCACTGCTCAAGCAGAGGACGGCTCGTAGAGCAAATGCCTCTGAGCTCAGAAGGCAGTCTGCAGCGAAAAGTTGAACTGACCTCCCTGGTCCGCCTCGTTATCGGGCGAGGATACGGGAATTGCATAGTCGAGAGCTAGAGGCACCGGACTGATAGGCAGGATGATGCGCAGCCCGACACCGACATCACTGTAGATATCGTCGGGGGCAGGATCCCACTTACCCTCATTGACGAAACCGGCATCCGCATAGATGGCACCACGAACGGTATCCACGATGGGAATGGTGAATTCAGCGCTGAGGTAACCCAGTGACGCACCACCATAAACATCTTCGGTGTAACCGGAGTCGCGGGGACCTACATCGCGAAACTCGAAGCCGCGAAGCGTGCGGGGACCACCAAGGAACATGCGCTCGAAGACCGGAATATCTCCACTACCGTCGACAAACGCGAGTTCGCCGTTGAGTGAGAAAATGGTGTCGTATTTGAAGTTCCAGTAGCTGGAGCCTTGAGCAGAGAATGTCAGGGTATCGACATCGCCACCAAGGCCAGCCACCCGCAGCATGGTCGGCCCGGCTCTTCTTGCCGTCGGCACTCCCATCGTGGTCGGCTTTGGATTCAACTTCATTGGAGCCGAAGGAGCCCAAGCCGGAGCAAAAACCCTCGCTGGCTGCCTGATCGGAGCCCTTCTCGGCTGCGTTCTACTGGCCCTTTTTATGTCCAACGCCGGTGGCGCCTGGGACAACGCCAAGAAGCACATCGAAGATGGCCACAACGGAGGCAAGGGGTCCGAAACACATGCCGCCAGTGTCGTAGGTGACACCGTGGGAGATCCCCTCAAAGATACTTCCGGACCATCCATGAATATTCTCATCAATGTCATGGCCATTGTCAGTCTCGTAATCGCGGGTCTCCTGTAGACGATCACCAGGCCACCCAAAAAACGACGTTCTTTCGAACGTCGTTTTTCTTTTATTGTTAGATCAATTGTTAGATCCCGACCGTTCATCCTCCCCTTCTGTGTAAAACTCATGTAAAAAGAGCCCTAAACCCCAAAATAATTCCCCGTTTTCAGGTAATAGAATCGTTAAACGTTCGGACCCATGAAATTGCTGTTACTATTGCTCTCCCTTGTCCTCCCTCTTCTCGGAGCCCCACGCCTCTCACTTGGCGATCAGGTCATCGAGCCAAAAACCAAGATCGAGCTCATCTTCGAGAAGGCCATGGTCACTCCGGATACGGTTGGCCAGACCATCGAAAACTCCATCCTGACGACTAAGCCGGTCTGGAGGACCAAACTGATCTGGCGCGCGCAGAACATTGCCACCATCGTGCCCCAGGAGGCCCCCAAGATGGCGACGAACTACGAGTTCAGCCTTTCCCGGGATCTTAAGGCAGTCGATGGCACCGTGGTTCCCGCTCAAAAATTCAAAGCAGCCCAATCCGAGCCCTTCCAAGTCGTCCGCTCTCTTCGCAATGGCTCCGTCCGCACCGGCAAAAGCATTCTGATGTTCAACGACAACGTCAGCCCTACCAACACCGCAGCCTTCTTCCAGTTCGTAAGCCCCAAGACCGAGGAACAAGAGGAGCAAATCGTGGCTGCCCGCACCCGAAAGGCCACCTGGGGAGACCTCCGCAGGCGCTATTACTACCAACCATCGTGGCAGGAAAGATTCACCAACAAGAATCGCCGCTACGGCAATCCTGTCCCCGGGCCAACCGAGATCATCGAGCACGCTCTCGTCGTCGAACCGGTCACCCCGCTTCCGATTGGCACACTCTGGTCACTGCGCCGGCTCTCCTCCCTCCCCAATGCCGCCGGCAGCGCCTCCATCGATAAGATCAATCACTACGCACTTGGCAACGTCGTTCCCTTTACCACCAAGCTCATCGTTCCTGTCACCGCTCCCGACCAACCGCGCACCATTCGGATCACCTTCAACCAGCCGCTCCCCGGGAATCTCAAACCGGCCGAATTCCTGAAGCACCTCAAGTTTGGTAATCCGGTCGAAAAACTTGAAGCGCACTTCGATTATCGTCACACCACCGTCACCCTTCAAGGAGACTTTGGTAGCCGGGATAATTACCGTTTAACCCTTTCCAATTCTCTCTTCTCAGAGGATCGTCTTCGTCTCGAAAAGACCATTGTCCAGGACCTCAGGTTCACCCGCCTGGCTCCGAACATCCTCCTGCCCAGTCAGGACGAAGCCCAACTTGCCCGGGGATCACGGACCTACCAGATTCAGTCGATCAACAACCGGTCCCTACGACTCCGAATCAAGCGCCTCAGCCCGAAAGACCTCATCCGTACTTCCCTCGGTTACCGTCACTACACTGGCGACGGACCGAACTCCGAGCGCATCAAAAATCGCATTCCAATCCCCTTCGAGCTAATCACCGGCAAGGTCGTCGCAGACGAAGTGATCGAGATCGACGCCGATATCGACACCACCCACACCCACACCCTTAATTGGAGCAAGTATCTCCACAAGAACCAAATAGGTGGAGCTTTCTTTGTCTCGGTCACCGGAACTACTGCTGAACATCCCGACCTCAAGGACGCCAAAAACAAGGTGGTCCAGTCCCTCGTCCAACTCACCGACATTGGTCTGGCCTGGAAACTCACCGACGACTCCGCCTTCCTCTACGCCTACTCGTGCGAAACCGGAAAGGCCCTTCCCGGAGTCGAATTTGCACTTTTCGGCGAAGACGCCGCGCCATTCGAAAAAGCCGTCGCTGATGAAGATGGCACCGCCTCCTTTACCCGCAATGAAGAGCATCGACTCCTGCAGCCAGCTCCTAGCCACCCGGTGTGCAATCCCCACCGCGAGCAGCGACGTGAGCAGAATCGAACCCCGCGAGAAGAAGCCCA
>JAURCU010000181.1 GCA_030828305.1 Luteolibacter sp. | reverse complement strand
GATGGCAACGACATGGAACCTATAGACGCCCCTATCCAACCACCAGTGGACCATGGCGCCATAGTACAGGGATTCCTAACAGATCCAGACAGCAAACTGATTTTGAGGAAAGACGACACAGCAGACAAGATGCTGAGCAGAACAAAATTCACAAACAAGAACACAATGTTGAGTTCAATACTTTCAGACATTGCATCAAGGCTATTGACCAAATCAGGCGAGGAAGACAGGGTGGCCAACTTCGCATCTAGGGTGGCAGACGAGATGGAACAAGAGAATTCAGCCACATTCAAGCCAACACCAGACTACATCAAGAACAAGAAGATAGCGGTACAACTGGCCAAGAGATACATCGACGACTACAAGAAGATGCAGTCTGATCCAGCGTACAAGGACGAGATCAGGATGGAGCCGGGTGCGTTCAATCCCAAGAAGGATCTAAAAGGCAAGGCCAAAGAAACTGAAGCATTTGAGAGTTGGGTAGACAATCTAGTAGAACAG
>JAURCU010000180.1 GCA_030828305.1 Luteolibacter sp. | reverse complement strand
GAGATGTCGTTGGTTGTTTCAGCTACCCGCTTAATAGCAGATGTGGCAGCGTTAACACCAGCGATAACTGCACTGATCTCTGCTATCATTAGTTACTTCTTCTTTTTAGCCATACGCTTACGCGCTTTAGCTGCTGCTGCTTTACCTTTAGGGGTATAGCTGTACTTCTTTCCACCTACCATTGGCATAGTATTCTCCTGCTACCATTTAACTTTATCCGCCCAATAAGCCGCAGACATTTTGCCCTTGGCAATGTTCTTAGCATGACGGGCTTTGAATGATTTACGTTTTGCTTTCATACGATCAGATTCACCAGCTTTGGGTTTTCCTGCTGTTTTAGCACCCTGCTCACCAAAGCGGATAGTCTTAATGGTGTCACCCTCTTTAGCGACAACTACATGTGACTTCTTAGGGTGGTTAGGCGTACGCTTAGGCTTGTTGTAACCACTAACGCCAGCACGTTCTAGTCTAGGGTCTTTCTTAGCGCTGGGCATTACGTTCTCCGCT
>JAURCU010000179.1 GCA_030828305.1 Luteolibacter sp. | reverse complement strand
GCGAGCTCCCTCGTAGGCGTCAGTCGCGGCGGCGGCGAGGCGATAGGCGCTGCGGTTGATCGGCGCGTACCCCTCGCGCATGAACGAGGCCATCGCCTCGATCACCGGTTCGGGTTTCTGAGAGGTGTTGGCCGAGTCGAGATAGACGATCGGGCGGCCGTCGATCTCGCGGCGCAGCACTGGGAAGTCGGCGCGGATGCGCTCCCAGTCGGGAGGGGCCACGGCCGCCGGGGTCACGCGGTCACACCCCCGCTCGGAACGACTCGTAGCCGGACCGCTCGAGCTCTTCGGCGAGTTCCATGCCTCCGGAGGTGATGATCCGACCGTCGACGAGGATGTGCACGTGGTCGGGACGGACCTCGTCGAGGAGGCGCTGGTAGTGGGTGATGAGCACGACACCCATTTCGGGTCGATCCTCTCGAACCTCGTGGATGCCTTTGGCGACGATGCGCAGCGCATCGATGTCGAGACCGGAGTCGGTCTCGTCAAGGATGGCGATCTCGGGCTCG
>JAURCU010000178.1 GCA_030828305.1 Luteolibacter sp. | reverse complement strand
GATGTTCACGCCTTTCTTGCGGGAAAATGTGGGATCCCGGATCCCCGTTCGTATATTTACGGGGTAAGGTTGAGAAAGAAACAAAACCCAATTAAAATGTTTAAGAACTTTATCAAGAAAACCCAAGATGCCGTTGATGCGTTGGGTGTTGACGTGAAGGTTGATGTTGAACGGGACGAAGAGACCGGACGTTATTACCTCACGGGCAAATTTACCCAGCGTTTAAAGTTTAAGGGCTGGGATGACATGTTTGTTCAGGAAACAGTGTTGCGTGAGGAATTTTTCCCAGATGCTGACAGAAAAACTGCGTTCCGTTTGTTCATGGGGTTCTTCACTCCGAACCGAATCGCTCATATGAATGCGACGGATGAAGAAGTGATGGCGTATGAAGGTCACCCCGCTCATTACCCGGTTGGGAAAAATTGACGTCATGCGAGGTTTTGGAAAAACAGATCCTCGTTCGTATATTCATGGAGTCCGGTTGCGGGCATAACAGTTAAATCAATTAAACC
>JAURCU010000177.1 GCA_030828305.1 Luteolibacter sp. | reverse complement strand
AGATACCGACAACTGCAGCAATGCCTAGGACAATTAGCAGAATTTCCATTTCGCTCCTTCAGGGCCATCTACCAGACTAGGCGAAAAAGCTAAACGTTTGCTGAGCATTTGGTGCCCCGAGTGGGACTCGAACCCACACTGTGGCGATTTTAAGTCGCCTGCCTCTGCCATTGGGCTATCGGGGCAAAACAAAAAGCCCGGGAGACCCGGGCCCTTTGCTAGTAAAAACTACTTACCAGGCTTGGTGGCCCAGGTCTCAAAGAATAATCGCGGTGATCGAACTGCTTCGATGGTTACGAGGTCTCTTCCAAGCAGGGCATTCCAAACCCAGCCGGCCACGACCCTAATCTTGCGCTCCCAGGTCGGCATAGCAAGGCCGTGATAGCCGCGGTGCGCAATCCAAGGCAAGAAACCGGTCATGCCAAAGTTTCCAACCTTGATGGCTCCGACGCCAATGCCGAGCCCTGCAACAGCACCAATTGTCTTCCAGCGGTACTCGCGAATCTGTTCGCCAC
>JAURCU010000017.1 GCA_030828305.1 Luteolibacter sp. | reverse complement strand
CGGGTTGGCCTTGCCATGGGCAAGGGCAAGACCCTGCAGGAGGCCGTCGACTCGCTTGGCATGTGTGCAGAAGGCGTGCCCAACACGCTCTCCATTTACGAGGCCGCCCTCAAGTTAGGCGTTCGCACTCCCATCATCGATGCGGTGTATGCTGTGCTCTACGAAAACCGGCCCACAGCGGAAGCCATGCGCGATCTGTTGGACCGTGATCCAAGGCCGGAGACGGAGTAGGCGCGTTGCGCCTGTTCTTCGTGCTTCGTGCTTCGTGACAACTATAGACGAAGCACGAGGGACCAAGGACGAAGGACGAGCAGCTACGCTGCTCACTTACTAAGCAACTCCACCATCATCTTGCCCATGCCTTCGCCCACATTCATGTAGGTCTCGGCATCTCCGCCGTAGTGACCGCAGCTTCCTCCTTTGGAAACCGGTTTCGCATAGAAAAACTCGGCATCGTCATGGGCATCCGCGAAGGCGAACATCTTTTGGGCGAGCGCTGCGTTCTTGTCATGCTCACCCAAAGTGGATCCGACAAACTTGGCATTCGGCGCATTGAAGTCCTTTTTAAGATCGGCAAAGAGGTAAGCCAGGTTCTTGTCATAAGTGTCTGGGTTGCCTTTGCCTTCGGAACAGCCTTGCCACCAGAAGAATCCGGCGACTTCGTATTTGGTGGCACCGGGGTAGAAGGTATCCAAGTCACGTAGCACACCCTGCGCATCACTGATGTCCTGATCATACTGAAGACCGGCATACCAACCCTTTTCCGCCTTTTTGGCCGCGCTAACCTTGCGATTTCCGTATTCCGAATCGCCTTGGTAGGACTGACCCTTCGCTCCAGTGCCGTCTGCACTTGGAGGCAACAAGTCCCAGCCCAAAGCGCGGTTGCCAATGCAGCATTTTAAGATCATCACCGGTGCATCAATCGCTTGTCCCAAATAATGACCAATGCCGAGTTCAGGCCCAAACTTGTTGCGATTGCTGCCAGAGAGCCAATCGTTGGTCGTCTGCTTGCCCGAGACAAAAAACACGTTTCGAACATCCTTGCGGGTGGTCCACTCACCCGAGTCGTCAACCATGTAAGGATACTTGTCGGCAGCCATGCCCTTGAGGGCGCCGGAGTTGCCGAATCCGAGCATGTTGGACTGGCCCATCAGAATGAAGACCTGCACCGGCTTACTCATGTCGGCATCCTTGCCGTCAGGATCGGGTAGCTTATCGGGCAGACTGGCGTTGACAGCCGTGCTGCCTCCGCCGCCTGCGGCTGGAGCTGTTACGGCCAGCTTGGAAGCATTCTGCTTCACGAAGGTGATGTCATCTGCGGACAGAAAAGACTGATTGAAGCTGAGTTTCCTACCGTTTTTATCGACAGTCACCTTGCCGCTGGCTTGGTCATAGGCGACCAATTCACCCTCAAAGGTTTTCGAACCATCCGCGCTGGTCCATGTGCGGGCGAAGCAAACGGAGCAAACGATCAAAAGGCTGGCTGTTCCGGCATTTAAAAGGGTTGGGATTCTGAATTTCATGATTCTTTGGGTTCTTTTCACTGCAATGTATCGTGAAAAATGCAACATTTGATTGGCGAGTGCCAGCGTAAAGCTATCGCGGCCTGACATCACCCGTGAATGAGCTTCAGGGTCTTTCGAAAACGACCATTTCAGGCTTCCAATCCGCTTTGTGACGGTTGCTGAAATTCCCATTCTCGATGATCAGGTAGTCTTTGTTTCCAATGGTGGAGAGTTTCATTTCGAGGGCCTCGTAACGATCGAGGTCCATGAGGATGTCTCCGGACCAGAGCAGGAGCTGATTGGCGGTCTTGCCTCCGGATCTGAAATCGAGTTGCTGGGCGAAGGCACGGTTGGGGTTGTATTTTTTACTGGGATCGAACTCCTCGCCGCCCTTCAGGTGGGCAATCGCCTTCCACTGGCCCATGATACTTGCATTCGCGGCATGCTTGCCATCCCAGCGCATCCGACGGGATTCCGGGTCGACCTCTTTGCTGTCTTCAGCAGCGATCACGGCCTGCTGCCATTGCCGATTGGCAAAGGGCACGACAATGGCCGAGCGCAGTAGCAGATCGTGACCCATGGGTGGCAGCTTCTGCTCATCAATATGGAGACTGATGAGACCTCGTAGCAGTTTTTCGGTGGGCTTGGCGTCCCGCTTGTCGTTGTAGCGCAGGAAGCTTTTGACAGCAAACGTCACTTCCCCGCCGCTGAAATCGTCGAGGAAGTCCTTGGTGATGAAGCCGCCATTGGCCAACTCGCCCTGCCCCCGACCGATGGTCATCGGGTCCTCAACAAGTTGCTTGCCATTCACATAAATCGCGAAGCCCGGGCCATTGCCCACATGCACCCGCGAGTTGACCACCACCCGGTAGCGGTGACCCTCCTTGAGGGCGGGAACCTTGAAGGTGCCGCGCATCAGCAGCACTTCCTTTTCCCACAGGGTGTTCGCGCCCTTGCTGCCGTAACAAACCGGACCCACGCACTGCTCGCTGCACTTGGAGAGCAACCCCTTGGGAATCTCGCCGTCCCAGTGCCCGAAGGGCGACTTGCCGCTCTTCCATCCGGCCTTGAGCGGATCAAATGAAGGGTCATTCCACTTCTCCATGCCCGAGGGCAGCGTCACCTTACGAAAGCGCTTGGCGGCAGAGTCCCAGGGCATCTTTTCAGCAGGGTCAAAGGAATAATATTGCCACTCTGCTTCGCGCAGATTGAGAAATTTGTGCCAATTGTAATCATCGAAACCGGCGCGGTCATAGAGTGCCACCAGTTCATCGATGTTGTCACCCTTGCCACCAGGGGTGTCGTCCTGCCTTTCAAGGCTGGCCAGATCCTGCAGTTTCTTGCGGTTGCGACCGACATACTCGGGAACCAACTCATCCATGATGATGGGCTTGATCGCTTTTTTCAGCCCTGGCCCAAAGCCAGCCGGATCTGCATTAAGAAAGAGATCCTTGTAAGGAAGAATAGCATCGGGAATACGCTCGCGTGAAATGGTGTAGAGGACATCCAGCCCACCTGGCATCTCCGCCAGCGACTCGGCAATGTAGGCCAGATGACCCTCAGCAGTGCTCGAGATATCCTGACCGCCGGGTGCCTTATTCACACCGGCGAAACCGGTGTAGGTCTCCTTGAGCGTTTCCACGGCAAACTTCTGCACTTCCGGAATCGACTCACGGATCCTCGCCCGCATCTCGGGCAGCAGGCCCGTGGTCAGTGCAACGCGCTGGTTCTTGCGAAGAATCGATCCAATGGGCTCGAGGATCTTGCGATAACAACGCGCATCTCCGACCGCCGGGGTCAGGGCCTTCATCGCCGCATTGCGCAGCCACCAGCCCTCCATGTCGAGATAGCCAAGCAGCACGTCGACATGGGGCACCACCTGATCGGCGCTGCCGTGACTCATCACGTGCATGGCGGCATCCTTGACCCACCAGGACTCCTTGGGATCATTCACGGCCTTTGCAGCCAGATCGAAAATTTCCTGCGTCAACAACTCAGGCCGCTTTTCCCTACGAATCACATTGTCGAGGGCCGCATACATCGCGCGCCGAATTCTCGCGGAGTCCGATTTCAAAAACTCCAACACCAATTGGGGGCGAAGTTCGCCGCCCTCCGCCAGCCAGCCGATGTAGCCACGATTCACGCCCAAGGCCTTGGCTGCAGCAATGCGACGAATCACCGGCTCGGGGTGATGGATGTAGTGGCGAATCAGATCGTCGGGGATGTCCTTGGGGCCATGAAACTTGCGCAGAAAGGGTATGCTGGCGTCCTCGGCCAAGGTCTCCTTGCTCAAATCCATGCTGGTGCCGTCAGCAAAGGGCACGGGCTCCAGTGAGAGAAACTCATTGTCCGCCTCAACCCCCCACGGCTGCTTGGGCAGCTGATAGGGCTTGGACCACTTGGTCGGAGGCGCACCGGTGATGCGCATTGTCTTGCGCGGCACGGTGTAGCAAAGGCCGTAGGCGACACCCCACTTTTCCACGTCATAGCCTCCCCCGGCAAGAATGCCGAAGGAACCGTCATGGCGGCGCGACAGCTCATAGTGCCAGCGGCGATTGTCCATGAAGTCGCGATACTGCGTCGGCTTCTTGTCCTTCATCAGGCCCATGGAGGAACTGCGCCAGATTTCGCCGATGCCGCCACCGGTATGACCGTGGAGCATGAAGCTGGTCGTATAGAAACTCGACATCGCGGTGATATCGCGGGCGCCCGCATACACCGAATTTTCTCCATCGGGCGTAAGTGCCGCAGCCGCTGCCATTGCGAAGGCGAGGTTGCCGTTCTTACCGTTGTCGACAAAGCCGCACTCGGGCCGGTCATCACCGTAAGGATTTCCGCCACGTCCGGCATAACGGTAGAAATGTCGGAGCGCCCCGTGCAGGGCGTGGTCGGGCACATCCACTCCGCATTCCTTGGCAAGAAGCAGGAAGGTCACCACGGCAGTTCCCGCCGCATTGAGGTGGCCATTGCCATAGTGCAGGCCCGGAACACCACCGCGGCCGGCCCAGGCATCGTTGTATTGACCGCTGACCGCGGCATCGACCCACTTCTGAATATTGGCAAGCACCTCCTGATCGCCGCTACGCAGGTAATACTCGCAGAGCGGAATTCCCCCGAACCCAAGAAACCAGGCATACTTGGAGGGATTGTTGGCCTTGCGTGCCCACTCACCCACCACGCGGGTATCCTTTTCTTCTCCCGTGGAGATCAAAAAGAACATGCCGAGGTCACCCAGACCGTAATTCTTCGCGTCTGAAGCGATGTAGTCGGCGAGGCCCCGGACAATTTTGTCGGACTTGGGGCAATTGAGCGGCCAGCTGTCGGCATAGGCGCCGAGCACCTCGAGTTGCACCACCACGACTTCGTCGACCCCCTTGATCTTGAAGGGCATCCTGCCGTCGGTGGACTCGGCCTTTTCGATCCACTTGGCCATCTGCATGCGCGGGTCGATATCCTTGAGCGCCTCGCCATAAACGGACTCGATGATCTGGCCCACCTCAAACTTGCCCGTCTTGGCTGCGGGTGACCCTTCCTCGACCGCGGCCACCTTCATCACGAAGGCCGGCTGGCAGAGATCAATGGACAGTCCCACCGGGCCAAAGCGCTTGATATTCTGGACCGAGGCGGTCTCGGACGGGCGCGTGGAGAACAGCGTCGAGGCTCTGTAGAATGAGGGCTTCTCCGCCAGCGCAGGTGGCACCATGAAAAATGACAGAGCCAACAGGGCTGCGGGGTGATATCTCATGTTGATAGGTGTGAATGTAAATTGAGGCTCCAGGCCTGATCAGCATACGCGGTCATGAAGTAGCCCCTTGCATCTCTTGATGATTGGTTGGCCATTGGCAAGCTATCAGCTTACTTCACGACCTTACCCGTCTTGGCCTCTTCAAATGAAATCATGTTCTTGGTCGGGCTTTGACCGTTTTCTATCGCCTGCAGCGTGGCATTCCAGTTCTTTGCCCAACGGCCTCCTGATAGAGTCTGTAGCAGTTTTTCGTCAGTCTTGATCAACTCCACAATTTCTTTGGAATTGGCGCCATAGGCTTTCAGTGCCTGGGTCACCGCATTCGCCTTGAAGCTGTGTTTACCATCCGGAGTATTCATCGTATGATAGGCCCACTCCGGACCTTCCTTGATACCAAGACGCGCCATCAGCTGCACAGCGGGCAACATGGTGGCTCCCGGATTGTGATACGAATGGAAAGTGAGTGAGCGATTGAGCGCCACCAGTTTGACCTCGTCGGCAACCAGAGAAAAATCTTGAGCAGGCATGTGGGCAATGAGCTTCATGGCATTGCCTCGGGCTCCCTGGCGCGGATTGTGCGCCAAACGGCGAACGGCTTCATAAAAGACATCCTTGTCGGTCACCAATTGGTCAGCGAAGGGATTCGCAGATGCAATCATCAGGGCACTTCCCAAACCTTCGTTGGTCAGACCATAGTCATCGACCTTATCTGCCACGAGGGCACGCAAGATATCCATGTAGTATGTCTTTGCATGCGGCTGGTGCCAGCAGACCGTGCCCGCGGCCGCGGCTTTGAGTTCCATGCTTGCACTGGGGTCACGCAAGATCTCACCGATCATTTTCATGCGCGGTTGCGCCCATTCTGGGGGGCATTTATATCCAAAAAAACCAATAGCGGTATTTTTTTCCAGCGGTGTGCCCTTGGCGATGAGCGCGGTAATCAAATCCAGACCCTTGCCCTCCCGTTCGCGCATCTTCCATTGCGACCGACGCCTGATTTGAGGTGCTTCATGACCGAAGAGCCCGATCAACTCATCTTCCGAGAGCTTATCGTAGTCGATTTTGCTTTGATCCAGAACGGCCTTGGATTGCGCTCCCTTGGCCCAGATCGACTCATCCGCGTTTTTACCAGTGATGTAGAGTGTCTTGCGCGGTGTGCAGTAGTTCAGCAGCAAGGCACCATTGGTATTGATGGAGTTATGACCTTTGCCGTTGTGGGTGAACTTGTCATCCCAGCTGCGGTAAAGGGTATAGAGCCAACGAGATCGTTTGTGATACTCTTGAGTCACCTCGGGGCCGGCAACATTGGCGCCGAGTGGTGACCATAGCACATTGAAGAAATACGAGGCATGGCCCGTTTCCAGACGATCGGAATCGGCAGCCACCTGACGCGAGAAGAACTTGGCAGCTTGTTTTTCGCCGGCAAAGGACATGGCGAGGGCAGCAGATCCGCTCATGCCGTTGTTGTTGAAATCGCGACTATTGGGATCATGCACACCATAAGGAATGGTTCCTTTGCCCACAAACGTATTGAAGAATCCACTGCTGCGCTCAATGGCAGTCTGCAAGACAGGATCCTTGACGCCGCAGGCCTGAGCCAAGGTCAGACCGATAAAGCAACTCAGACTTGGCTGATTGATATGGGAGTAGCCTGGCAAACGACCATCACGGTGAGTGGAGATCATGCGATGCCCCCAGGTTCCGGAAGCACATTGACCTCGAGAAAGCGCCATAGCATATGTCTCGATGGCAAGCATGTAGGTTTTGTCTCCGGTGAGTAGTTGATACTCGCTCAGGGCAATCAGGGCATAGCCCCAATACCAACCGACATAGCCCATATCCTTGCCACCATTCATCAGCGCCATACAGGCATCACGATCCGGCGTGCTCCAGGGTTGGTTGGGCAGGCTGGCTTTGACAAAATCGATGTATTTTTTCTCTCCGGTGGCCAACAAGCCGAGATGGCCAACTGGCAGGCGGTCATTCTGGATCCCCTTGTCATCCGTGATCATCTGTTCGGCAATCGCTGTGACAAGAGCCTTGGTCTTGGGGCAATCGTAAGGGGCCGTGTCACTGAATACCCCGTAAGCTTTGAGCTGCAACTCAACGCTCTTCTCACCCTTGAGAAGAATGTTTAGCCGCCCGTTGAGTGGGGGCGCCTCGGCTTCATTGATGGCTTTGGCCAACTCACGTCTTGGGTCACCGGAAAACTTGGCACCATTCACCCCGATAACCAAATCTCCCGTCTTAAGCTTGCCGTCCGCTGGTGAACCCTTGTCGATGTGGGTAATCTTGATATCCATCTTGCCGGTCTGACCCGTCAAGCCGGTTGGGCCCATCAGATGCTGTCCAAATAGAGAGCCGAAGCCCGGAAAAACACAAAGAGCCAGGATGATCAGGGAATGAGAGACGGGTGGCAGCATCTTGGGTTTCATGTATGCGAGCGGAGAGATTGGCTTCATGGGAGATCTGGTGAAATCCCAAGGCTCTGTTCTCGCCAAAATTCAGCCATAGGGGAATCAAAATCACAATCCCTGCAGTCCGCAATATTCGCGCGGACGGAAACTCAGTTTTCCCTGAGCACCGGATAGGCCTCGAGCACTCTCTCGGGGATAGTGTCGGGCCAACCCTCGTTACTCTGGGGCTCGCCGGGAGTGCTTCTGCCGTCCTTGATCGCCTTGGCCAGCAATTCGGCCATGGCTTGAGCCCGATCCGAATGCTCCGCGACCAGATTCGTGGCCTCGGAGAGATCTTGCCGAAGATTGTAGAGCTGCACCGGAAGCAATGACTTGTCATTGAGTGCCTGTTTGGGTTTGGGCGCCGACCAACCGCCGGAGCCGGGACACAAGACCAACTTCCAGTCGCCCTGCCGGATGGCAAAGGCACCGCCAATGGAGTGATGAATGGTGTAGGGGCGGATCGGCTCCTCAAGGTTCGGCTCCTCGAGCAGTGGCACAAAGGAGTAGGAATCCTCGGCAGCATTCTCTGGGATTTCCGCGCCGCTAAGTTCGGCAACAGTGGCCATGAGATCCACCGAAGAGATGGTCTGGTGACATTGCTGCTCGGCTTTGACCTTGGCGGGCCAACGCAAGATGAAGGGCACCCGGTGGCCGCCTTCGAAGATGTCCGCCTTGTGTCCACGTAAGGGTCCATTAGGCGCATGACCTTTCTTGATTAGATCGGGAATTTTTGCGGCAGGCGAACAACCATTATCCGTGGTGAAGATCACCAGCGTATTCTTGGCGATGCGCTGCTTGTCAAGTTCAGCCAGGACTTCGCCGACCACCCAGTCGGTCTCCATGATGAAATCACCGTAGGAGCCAATCACACTTTTCCCCTGCCATTTCTTGGAGGGCACAATGGGCGTGTGTGGACTGGTGAGCGGCAAATAAAGAAAAAAGGGCTGATCCTTGTTCTCCTTCACGTGACCGGCGATAAAATTGCGCGACTCTCGGGCAAAATCCCCGAGGCAGTCGACCGCCTCAAAGTTTTTACCAGCAGGCCCCGAACGCAGCCACTTCTTGCTCACCGTGGGAATCTCCGTGGGCACATCATCCCTGAGGTAAATGTAGGGAAACATATCCAGGGAGGCGGGGATGATAAAGGAGTTGTCAAAACCCAGAGCCAACGGGCCACCCTCGACCCGTTTGGAATAATCGAAATCCCATCCTGTGCCATTGGTCGCACCTGTCTCGGCCTTGCGCGTCTCACCATCAGGCAGTTTCTGCCAGCCCAGGCCCAAATGCCATTTACCAATGATGCCCGTGCGGTAGCCCTGTTTCTTGAGCATGGAGGCAACACTCAGGCGCTCGGTGGGAATGAGCGGAGGACTCCCCCCCCACAACACACCCTTCTTCAGTGTGGAGCGCCAATTGTAGCGACCCGTAAGAATGGAGTAGCGCGTTGGAGTGCAGACTGAGGAAGTCGAGTGGGCATCCGTGAAACGGAGGCCCTCCTCAGCCATGCGGTCAATGTGTGGCGTTGGTGCCAAACCTCCAGTGTGCGACAAGTCACCCACTCCCTGATCATCCGCAAGAATGAAGACAATGTTGGGAGGTTTTGCGTCTTGGCCAGGGGGGGTGGGCGCGAGTTTTGACCGCGGTTGGGCGTGGGCAGCCACGACAAGCATCGAAACCAAAGTCAGAAAGTGCAGGTGTTTTACCATGAGAGGCTTACGACCACCATGACCTCAACCTTTCCACGTGATCGGGGATCTGGATGGATCAAAATGGACCTAATTTTGCCAATCAGGATCCTTTCTGCAGAAAAAACCTGCAATTCTGGGGTCAATCGGAACCCACAAGCTGTACACAAGCTGTACGGGTTAAGTCCCGATTTTGTGGCATTAAAAGGTTCAGAGCGCCTTTCTTCGGGCCCTCTCCATCTGGGTCTCAAGACGGCGTGCCATGACGTCGGCCTTCTTGTCCTCGCCAACCTGACGATACATCTCGCAAATGCGGTGGTGCAGGCCGACCTCGGTTTTGGCGCGGAACCAGTTGTCGCTATCGGTATCCACGACCCGTTTGAAGGCGAGCTCAATGTCACGCACCGCCTTGCGACCGAATTCCTCTTCATCCTTCACGAAGCCGAAGTAGTCATCAGCCATGGTCTGGAAGCCGGAAATTGACCTGCCATACTCACGCAGGGATTTATCGTAGAGTTGGGCAATATCGCGCAACGCCTCCTTGCGAGCCTCAGTCTGGCCATCCTCATCCTTTTCTGACTTCTCAAGGCTCTTGAGAAGAATCCACTCCGACTCACGCTTGAGGCTGTCGGTGACCAGATCCACCTGCTCGGCAGCCTCGCGGTGCTGACGTCGACGATCCCGATCCAGCTGGCGGCGGATATCATTGAGTTCCATGTACACGAAGAGATGAAGCTGCTCGACGCGGATCGCCAAGCCAGACATCCGCGGATTCTCTTTGAATTCGCGTTTGAGGTCGTCGCAGAAGTCCTTCCAGATGGCAAGCGTGTCAGGATCATCCGGCTTGGCGGAGATATCCGGATCATCCTTGAGCGTCTCGTAAAGAACCTCCCAATACTCCGGGTAGGGTTGCCCATCGCGGCGCGCTTCATCCACCACCATGCGTTGTGTTTCCGGTCGGCTGAGTTCACCAAAGAGGCGGGCAAGCCACAATTGCCGCCGCACCTCAAGTTGGCGACTGGCCCGACGATACTCACGTGAGGACCACATCCAGATATCCTGCTCGTTGATAGTTGCTCCCGTTTGAGGGTCCATGCCCCGCCCTTGGGACACTCCCTTGATGCGCCCGATTTCGCTAGACCATTCATCATCCTCGATCTTGATGGCCGCCCATGCGTGCGCTCCCGCGTCGGTCACACCGGAGAGTCCGATGGCAGGAATACCCGCTGCGCGCGCCGTATTAACGCTGAAGTGGGTCTGATCGCCGCAAATCCCGCCTTCCTTTTTGATCTCTTCGAGAGTGTAGCTGTCGTAGGGATCGAGGCCCTCTACCGCGCGCTCCATAAGGTATTTGACGTCACCGTAAGTTCTACCCCAGGACTTGCGACGCAGGCTGCGGTATTCCTTGACCGCCCAGTCGAGCTCACGCTCAGTCACCGGAGCACAGACCACAAAGCAAAGGTCGCGCGCATCACTCCGATCTATGCTCACCTCCAGGTAGCCGCGCTCATTCTGCTTCACAAACCACTCGTAGCGCGTGCGTGCATCGACCCCGCCTGACTCAGCGTAATCCTCCGGAGACTCGGGATCCTGATTGACGAGGGTAATGGGCTCATCGAAGACCACCGCACAGGCGAGGTTGAGATTGAAATACTTGGCCGCGAGCTCGGGCTCCTGAGTGTGCGAATCCCAGAGATTGATCATCATCGGCAGCACCTTGAGCACATCGTCTTGATCCTTCACGGTGATGAGGATTTCCTCCATCACATTGGTCTCACCAAAGATGTGACGGGCAAAAGCCGGAAAACTCGGCGCGTCCGAGGCGTTCACCCATAGCCCGGGGGGAAACTGCTTGAGCAGCTGCCAGCGCAAAAGGGTGCTGTAAAAAAGGGGCTGCTCGTTCAATGCCACAAGCTTGTCACCACTCAGCCGACCTTGAAGCTGGGAGACTGAGAGATCAATAGAGGACTTGAGTTGATCGCGGTAGGCCTTCCACTCTCCGTTCTCAATGATCACGTCCAGATCCTTGATCAAGAGCTTTGGATCCACCGCATCCAATCCCAGTAGCATGCGTGCTTGCAGTGACTCTGCGGATTCCACGGCCGGTGGTGACTCGAACGGCTCGGACTTGGAAACAGGAGGTTTAATGGTCGGCATGGGCACCGGCTGAGACGCAGACTCAGGCTTCGGGTTTTCCAGTTGCACGAGGGATGGTGGCCTTGGCATGGCGTTGGGAGTCATCTCATACTCCGTGGGATTGGCGACCATCTCACCCTCCCAGACTTCCTGCTCTGTGGCTTGCACCTTGCGCGCACCCTCATTCTTGCCGCAGCATGCCAAGATCAATACCAGCCCTCCCATCCACAAAAGGCGGGCAAGCAAGCTGCACGAGATCTGGATCATGGCGGACTGCATCGCATATGCACTCTCCTCCCGATGACAATCCCTATCAAGGAGATAAGAGCCCTTGCTTTCGCCTATAAGGTGGTAAGATCTAGGTAACCCCTTTTCAATGCCCATCAAGCCCATCCAGAATTTTCTCGGCAGACGCATGCGCGCCCTGCTTAGCGACAGCCCCGATGGCATGCCACCCTGGATCGGTGAAATCGATACCGAGGAGGGAGAGGGCCTCTACACCCCTGCGGACGCCCCCTGGGTGGTGCACGCCAACATCGGCACCCTGGTTGGTGGCATCCGCGCACTTTTGATGCAGGCACTTCATCCCGGCAGCCTAGCCGGAGTACGTGACCACAGCCGCTACAAGCAGGAGCCTCTTGGCCGACTTGCCGGGACCATCCGCTGGCTAACCATCACCACCTTCGGCTCCAAACAGGCCATTGGCCGTGAGGCCGGACGCGTCAACGCCATGCACGCCAAGGTCAGAGGCAGCTACCAAGCAGCCAAGGGAGGCCGTTGCCCCTATCGCGCCACCGACACGGACCTGCTCCTGTGGGTGCACGTCGCATTCATGGATTCCTTCCTGCGTGCCCACCAGCTCTACACCGAGACACCCATCCCCGGGGGTGCCGATGCTTACGTCGGCCTGTGGTCCAAGTCGGTAGAACCATTGGGTCTCAAGCAGGCCCCCATGAACGAGGCCGAACTCATCGACTGCCTCAAACGCTTCGACGACCAGCTCACCGTCAGTGACGATACCCGCGAAGTGCTGCACTGGATCAAGCATCCTCCCCTGCCTGTGGCTGCCATTCCCGTCTACCGATTGCTGTTTCAAGCAGCGGTGGCGAGCATGCCTCTGAAGCAACAGCAGATGATGGACTTCTACGTGCTCCCCGACTCGGTCATCAGGCCGATGACAAGAAAACTACTGAAAATGCTTTGCGCCGCCATCGGCACCGAAAGCCCACTTGAAGAGGCCGGGATCAAACGCCTGAAGAAAGCGGCAATATTGGATGCCCAGTCAGACACCCATGAAACCGTATAGACTGAGACGACGACATACATCGCAGCAATGTCTTTCCCCGGAGTCCAGCAGCTCACGGCTGATGTGGCTTTAAACACAGGTCTTCAATGAGCCCTTACCTCACCTGCCCAACGGCCTTGCCCGCCAAGGGACAGATAACGCTTGGAGTCAGATACGAGCTCGGGTTTGCATGTCACCATCACAGGCTGATACATATTGCCCAAGACTGAAAACCGATTCACCATAGGCTAATTTCCGATGCTCCTCCGGGGCGTTAGAATTGAAAACAACCATTTCACTTGGAGGACTCTGATTTCTCCTCATCACGCGCCCTGGATAGCGCAGATGCAAACAGCCCTGTTGGCACAGCCACGAATCCGAGGCCTATCATAAGAATGAAAAACGTGAAAATTTTACCACCAACCGTGATTGGGTAGATATCGCCGTAACCAACCGTGGTCAATGTCGCAATAGCCCACCAAAAGCTGTGAAATACTGAAGAAAAGATCTCTGGTTGAACGATGTGCTCGAAGTGGTAAATACCAGCAGCAGCCAAATAAAACATAATCAAAGCAGTAAATCCGAAGAGAACCAATTCCTCGCGGGCGATCATGAAAGCACGATGATACCTCTGCATCGCTGAACTATATCTCGCCAATTTCAGAAGCCTGAAAAGGCGCAGGAGCCTAAAAGCTCGGACTGTACGCAAGTCGACTCCACTGGAAATATAAAACGGCAAGATTGCCACCAGATCGACAATGCCAAAAAATGAAAATGCATAGGATTTGGAAGGTCGGCAAAGAATTACCCTCAGCAGATATTCAATTGAAAAGATGACGACTGTGAAAAATTCAAAATAGCTCAGTAATTTTCGATGGAATTGGGAGAGCCCAGGTATGGTCTCCAAAGCAAATGTGATCAGCGAAAGGACAATTAATGCCTGAACAAGATAATCCCAGCGACCAAAAGAAACCCGCCCACATTCATCTCTGGCAATCATGGTGCAATTAACACAGAACCTGATCTATCGCGCAATCATATCTCAGAAGATCTCGACCAAATGCGCGAGACCCTGAGTCGACAATCCCCACGCTGAGCATTCTCTGATCAGCCTGTAGTGCCAAAATCCAATCGACTCTGACCTTGAAAGCTCCATGCTCCAGCCCACTTTCAACATGAACAGCCCCCTCTTGCCCTCCTTGCTCAGCCTCGGCCTACTCGTGCTACCCTGTTGTGAACAAAAACAAAAGAGCTCGGTCGCTGCCAAGACCGACGAGATCATCACCTACGAAACCGTCGCAGTTTCTCCCTCCGGAGATCTCACAGCCCACAAGCCACCGAGCGGCTACACGAAGCAATTCCAGAACATCCTCGCCAAGGTGAACGCACAATGCCCGCAGGTGTATCCTGAAGTCGTCACCGCCATTCCGGACGCCCACGAACTCGAGGCCATGGACGCCAACAAGCTGATGGGCATGCTCGAGAGCTGGAATCCGGTTCTACGCATGCACTCTGCCAAGGAACTCGGCACCCGCGGCAAGCAAGCCATCATCGAACTCCGGAAAGGCACCCACTCGGAAAACGACAGGATCCGTGCCGGTTCGGCCACGGCTTTGGCTGCGATCTGCAAGAACACTCCTTCCGAGGAACTCCCCACCGACCTCGCCAGGGATTTCATTCGCCTGAGCACCGACGAGGAGCACGAAGTGCGGGTCGCAGCACTCCAAGCACTCAGCGTCCTCAACCCGAAAACCCATGACACCACCTTGGCCGTGCTCGCCATGTGCACCGACCCCAACGAATACCTCGCTCAGGACGCCAAGGTAGCGCTCAACAAATATTTCGAGGCCTATAAGCTACCGATCGAGGACATCGAGACCGGCCTCAAGGCTGCCATGGGTGGCCCCCTGCCCAACGGCAAGGGCCACATTGTGACCATTATCGGCAAGCTGAAGCCTGATGATCAGCGCCGCTTCATCCCCGAGATGCTGGAGCATGTGAAATGGTTTCCGCGTCGCGACACCATGTTTGCCGCCGGAGGCCAGGAGCAGGCACTCCAGATGCTGACCCAGATGAAGGTCGCCGAGATGGTGCCCCACCTGCCCGGCATCAGCGACAAGGTGGTGCGTGGTGACGGCCTCTTCATGCCTGTCCTCCAGTCCCTCCAGGCTTTCGGCGAGGATGCCCAACCCGCGCTGACAGAACTCAAACGAATGCTTGCCGACCTGGAAAGCAAGGGCAAGGAATCCGAGTTCTATCCCCGAGGCGACTTCGACACCTACATCAAGGAGCTCAAGAAGACGATCCATCTCATAGAGGGCCACTGAGCTTCCCGCATCCTCTCTACCACGCAACCCGATGAAACCATTTCTCACCCTCGCCTTCTTCTTCACAGCTCCCCTCGCCAGCGCACAGCAGGAACACAAGCTCGCCAAGATGCCGTCGCATCAGACGCCTGTGCCCTACATGGGCGAGCGCAACTGGCACCTCACCCAGAACCTCGGCGCCACTGGAGCGCGGGGCTGGATCGAGGGCAACAAGGGTCACAGTCACGACAGCCGCGAGATCCTGATCAAGAGCATCGAGCCCGGCTCCGCCGCCGACGGTATTCTCGAGCCCTACGACATCATCATTGGCGCCGCCGTGCCGCCCGACACACCGGCCAGTTCCTGGAAGACGGCACCCGCCCTCAAATCTTTCGACTCCGATGCCCGTTTATCCATCGCACGTGCACTCACCTGGGCCGAAAGCGACGCCGGCAAGGGCGAGCTCAAACTGCTACGTGTGCGTAACGGCATGCAGGACACCGTCACCATCCAGCTTCCGGTGATGGGCACCTACAGCGACACCGCACCATTCAACTGCCCGAAATCGGCCAGGATCGTGGAGGAGGCCGCTGCATTTGTTGCCGAGCACATGCCCGCCGATGGCTATGCCAAAGGTGTCGGCGAGCCCCACCATGCCGGCCTGCTGCTGGCCACCCAAGACCCAAAGTATCTCGATCATGTGCGCCGTTGCGCCGTGCGCATGAGTGAACTCAATGAAATCAGTGACGCGGGTCACGAAACCTGGCGCTGGGGCAACACCAACACTTTCCTCACCGAGTATTACCTCGCCACTGGTGACGCCCGTGTGCTGCCCACCATAGAGGAGTATGCCAGGGTTCTCACCGACGGTCAATGCAACCCCGGCACCTGGGGCCATCGAGGCGTACCCAACTGGACTCCTCCCGGCTACGGCTCGGTCAACTCCACTGGCATCGTCTGCTTTTACTCGCTGATTCTCGGCAAACAGGCCGGGGTCACTTACTCGGACAAGGCCATCGCCAATAGTGCCGGCTTTTACGGCAAGTATGCCGGGCGCGGCAACATTCCCTACGGCGATCACACTCCCTATTACGACACCAGCAACGGAGGCAAATCCGGCAATGCCGCACTCTGTTTCTACATGCTCGATGCGCACCCTGCGGCGCAGTGGTTCGCGCGCCTTGCTGCCAGCTCTAACCTCATGAGCTTCGAGGGCGGACATAGCGGCAACTACTTCAGCCAGACTTGGCTTCCGCTCGGAGTGCAGCTGACAGGCCGTGCAAACACCATCGCTTTCTGGAAACGATTTCTCTCTTACCGCGACCTCTGCCGCCGCAGCGATGGCTCTTTTATCGCCCAACCCTGGCCGCATAAACGCGAGGGTGATCTGGGCACCGGCAACTATGTCAACAAGGGCCCGATGTGGAACACCGGCAGCTTTGCCCTGAGTTACCTCTCCGGAACAGAGCGCCTCGCCATGCTGGGACGCCGCGACAGCTGCTTCGCTGTTGATGCACCGGACGAATTGGCTCCCGCCCTGATCCAGTTCCGCGCGAAACACTATCATGAAGCCGCCTCCACTGCCGCCAAACTCAAGAGTGCATCCAATCCACGCGTCGCCAAACTGGCCGCTCAACTCGAGGGAGTCGCCCAACGCAACCTGGAAAGCATCCCCCTCACCCTTGCCAGCATGGAGCAAAGCCTCAACGATGGAGACCTCTTCCAGCTCAAGCATCAGCTTCTAGCCATCGAATCCGTGGTAGATCCCGCTGACGAGCGCCTCACCAAGTACCGCGAGGCCATCAACCACCCAGAGATTGAAAACTACCTCCAGAACGGTGCCCAATACGACCGCGCCATTAAAGGCATGAGCATGGAAGGCGAAAAGGGCTTTATCACTTGTGTGACCAGCGCGAGAGCTCGTGGACAAGGCTGGCTCGAGGGCCTCGCACGCAAACCCGAGCAACCCTACGGCAAACTGGCCGCCAAGGCTCTCGAGAAGTTCCCTCCTTATACCAGGCGCGCCGGCAAAGACTTGGTCGCTACTCAGGCAGGTCCCGGGCACAGCCCTAACAAGCCCCACACCGAGAACATCGAATTCACCGTCGAGAACGCGGATGCCATCCGTGACCTCTACTTCAGCTACCAGTCCGCCACGGCCGTGAAGCTACACCTCAACGGCACCCTGCTCCTCGACTTGAAGCTTGGCCGACCAGACGCCCGACCTGTTACTTTGAAACTCAAACCGATCACTGCTGAATTGCTTGAAAACGGCAAGAATTCGATCACGGTGGACTTTACTCCCTCCGACAAGTCCTTCAAGGCTGCGATCCGACTACCGCAGTAATTGAGTGGTCAAAATGAAGAACCAAGAACCAATCATCAACAAATAATCACCTTATGAAAGCTCTCATCCTCACAACCTTTCTCGCAACCAGCCTGAGCGCTCTCGCCACAGACTGGCAGACACTCTTCAAGACCGGCGACAAGCTCACACTTTGGAAATGCGCTGAGAACACCGAGTCCGTGAAACTTGACGAGCAAGGCAACATCGTTCTCAACGGCAAGCGTGCCCACCTCTTCTACATGGGCGAGGACGGCAAAGCCTCGTGGAAGAACTTCGAATGCGAGATCCAGTTCAAAACCGCAGAGAAAGCCAACGCCGGCCTCTTCTTCCACACCACATGGCAGGAGAAGGGATGGCCCGACCAAGGCTACGAGGCCCAGATCAATTGTTCCCACAAGGACCCGCGAAAAACCGGAAGTATCTACGCTTTCAAGGACTGCGCCGAGCCGGGCCACGCCGATGACGAGTGGGTCACCATGACTGTCAGGGTGGAAGGCAAGAAGGCAACGGTCACCATCAACGGCAAGGTCACCAATGAATACACCGAAACCGAGAATCACGCCCCCGAAACCAAGCGTTTTGGCGAGGGCACATTCGCCTTGCAGGCCCACGACCCCGAAAGTGTGGTGGTTGTCAGGAGCTTCAAAGTCAAACGACTTCCATAAATCCATCCGGCAGCGCTCAGTGATGGATTGACGCCTCAGCTACATTCGCCCAAGAAAGCGGAGCAATGATCCCTTCATACCCAAAAACCCTGACTCTTGCGGCTTGTGGCTTGGCTGCCGTCATTTTCTCTGCTGGTCCCGCTTGCGCAGACCCTTACTACCAAAAGAGCGAAGCCTACGGCCTCTTCAACCCCTTCCCAAAAACAGAGGGCCGCGGTAGTGGCTCTTGGACGGTACGCTATTTCGGACCCGTCGGCATCGGCATTGAACTGGTGCGCCCGGGGATGACCATAAAGATCAAAAATGTCGAGGAAGGCTCCCCCGCCGCACTGACTGGCAAACTCAAGAAGGGCCAGATCATCGAGAGCATCAACGGCACCGTGCTCAAGGCTATCGACCCGCGCATTATCCTTGGCGATATTATCACCGAGGCCGAAGCCAAGGACGGCAAGCTCAACATGCAGATCAAGGGGGAGGGCATGGTCTGCGTGCAAATTCCCATCATGGGCGCGTATAGCCCAACCTGGCCGGTCAACTGCAAGAAGTCGGACATGATTGTCCGCAACATGGCCGCGGTTCTGGCCAAGCAGGAAAAACCCAAATGGGGCTCGGTCATCTTCATGCTCTCCACCGGCAACGAGCAGGACCTGGAAGTGGTCAAACGATGGATGAAAAACGCTGATGAGAATTACGGCAATATGAACTGGGCAACCGGTTACAACGGGCTCGGCCTCTGCGAATATTACCTGCGCACCGGCGACAAGAGCGTCCTTCCCGTTATCAAGCGCCTCACCGAACAACTCAAGGCCAACCTCTACAGCGGTGGCTGGAGCGGCAGGGGGTCCCCTGCCGCCTTCACCTACTCGGTGGGCTCTGGCCAAGTGCACGCCTCCGGTGTCAATTGCATGAGTTTCCTGATGATGTCCAAGCTCTGCGGGGTTGAAGTCGATCCCTACATGATGAAGGAAGCCTGGAAGCAGTTCTATCGCTATGCCGGCCACGGCAATGTCGCCTACGGCAACACCTACCCCGAAGGAGGCTTTCGTGACAACGGCAAGTCGAGTGGCTTAGCCTATGCCCTCGCCGCCGCCTCACTCCTTCACCCGGAAGGCGAGAACCATGTCTACGCCAATGCTCGCGATAACTCTGCGATGAAGGCCTTTTATGCCACCAACTGGTTTCACGCAGCTCACACCGGAGGCGGCATGGGTGAAATCTGGCACCACACTGCCATGAACAAGATGCGCGAGAAGCGACCGAAGCAGTTCCGCTCCTACTTTGACACCCGCCGATGGGTGATGGAACTCTCACGCCGCCACGACGGATCCATCGCCATCGCCGGCATGGACGATCGCTACAACCGCTCCGCCACCGACAGCTCAAGTGACCGGGCCTGGGGCACCTTCTTTGCCCTCACCTACACCCTGCACCGCAAGCAACTGCAAATCTTTGGTGCACCCCGCAGCCCTTACGCCGTGAACGAAGCCATACCGGTTCCTTGGGGCAATAAAGCCGATGAGATCTACCACTCCATCGAACCCATCCCCGGCGGCCCGCTGACCATGCAGGACCTCCTCAATGAAAACGTGGAGAACGGTTCATCCGTCCCCTTCCTCGCCGCAACCAATGCGGAAAATGTCTCCGATGAAACCCTGCTCAAGTATCTGCACCATCCCGAATACGGTTTCCGTGAAGGCACGATGCGCGCCCTAGTGGCCAAGGGCCGACACCATCTCATCCTTCCCCTGCTGAGGCATTCGGACACGCGCCTGCGCCAATGCGGACTTCTGGCCATCACCGGCATGTTCAAAGGTCAAGCCATGCCCCAGGACCAGATCACGCCCGAAATGTGGCAGGAGGTCAGCAAAATGGTCATGGATAAGGATGAGGCTTGGTGGACCGCCCTTTACGCCATCCGCGCCCTTGGCCGCGCCGACAAGGCTAGCATCGCCAAACACCGCGACCGCTTGCTTGAGTTCCTCACCTATTACGACAGCCCCTGGCTTGAAACGGATGCCCACATCACACTCTCAAAGATTGCCGCCCAACCCGAGCACTACAAGGTGTTGGTGCCCGCTTTGCTTGAGAAGACCACCAAATTTCGTGTCGACGGATCTTCCTACCAGAGCGCCAAAGCCCTCACCGACGCCCTCAAGGCCGCAAGTCCTGATGTCAAAAAGTTCGCCGATCCCTATATCAAGGCTGCCTACCAGAGCATCCCTGACGTGATCTCCGAACCCCACACGGGCGCTGTCTTCGGACGTGGATCCAAGACAATCCGCTCGCGCATCGGCATGATCGCAAAGGCCATTCCGGGGGGTGAGAACTTCGTCAAGACCCTGCCCAAGACCACCCTGCAGTCGTATAAGAGCGGCAAGGATGCCGATCACTACGTCTGGAGCGGCAATTACCAGGACAACCCCAAAATCATTGGCAATTGGGAGTGGTGCGTCTGGCCCGCTGCCGACAAACCGGAGGAAATCATGTCCAGAATTGAGGCCTGGGTCAAAAGCCAGACGAAGGGTGGCAAACCGCTTCCTGACAAGCCTGACAAACCCAAGGACAGCATGCAGATCAAGAAGGGCGGCGAGGTGCGCTCCAAGTTCTATGGAGGTCACTTCTGGTCGGGCAACATGATGATCGGCATCGACACCCCTCAAGCGGTGCGCATGGAGGTTGTCACCGTCGGCGGCCGTGATTTCCTCGTCGTTGAAAGAGGCGGCTTTGAGAAAACTCCCGAAACCGAGGAGGAGGCCACCGCTGGTGTAGCCGCCGACTATCACTGCGGCTATCACATATACATGAGGCGCAAATAGTTCGTTTGTTGCCTGAAAGGGTCGCGGAACTCTCACCCATGGGTCTTTTACGACCTATGGGCACCAAGCATTGTTGCAGAGGCCCACTGCGATCAACTTTCGACGGCTTGCGGCATGCCATGGCCATCGCTACCTGATCCAGATGCGTCGCGCGCTGATTTTTTGGCGCGTGCTTGAAAGCCTGCCGGATCGGGTGTTGTATCCTGGGGAAACATCAGTTTACTGCCCAACAATCAAAGAAAAACCCATGAAAGACCTCCCTCTCTTTACCAGCCTCTTGGCCGCCTTGGTCATCACTTTTGCAGCCGCTAGCGCCGAGGCGCGCAACAAGAAGGCCGAGCCTGCAGCGCCTCTCACCGAAGCCGGCGAAGCCCACCTCGCGGACTTCAACTCCAGGATGGAAGCCCTCAAGACCGAACTGCTCAAGGCTCTGCCGACGATCAGCAAGACAAAGATGGCCGCTTTCAACAACGCGCGGGATGCCGAAAGCGCGGCCGATGCCTCTCTCAAGGAAGTCCAAAAGGGACAGGCCGAAATCAAGAAGGGCCACGGGTTGGTGGCCCACGCCAAAGGCAAATGGATCGGGGGCGCGAAGAAAGCGATCTCTGCCGCCAAGGAAGAACTGAAGGCAGCCAAGAGCGCCGAAGCCAAGAAGGTTGCCGCAGAGAAATTAGCCGAAGCCGAGAAGGGGCTGGAGGCCGGTGAAGCTGCCCTGGTAGAGCGCCAAGCAGGTCTTGATGCCGCCCTGAAGAAATATGCCAACCTTGAAGACGACCTCAAGAAGGCCCAGAGCGCGCTCGACCAAGCCAAGGCCAATACGCTCCAGGCCGTCAAGGACCTCGGCATTTCGAATGCGCTGAGCAGTGACAAGCTAGACGGCAAACTTGCTGCCTACATGATCATGAGCCACGCCAAACCTCATGGACTTGCCGCATACGCCCAGCAAGGAACCAAGCACAGGGCCATGATCGACCAACTGCTAGCCGACGGCCCGCTGTGCGTCGAAATCGCAGTCGCCGATGGAGCAAGCGGCGGTAACTACGGCAAGGCCATGGAAATCCTCGATGCAATCCTCAAGACTAGCCCCAAGGCCGGTAACGACGACACGCTCCATAAGCTGGCCATGGCCGTCGCCCTCGAGCACGCCACCCCGATAAAACAGCGTGGTGCCGTGGCCGATACCGACGCGCCGGAATTCGTGGATCCTCTCAAACGCTACCTCGCCTATGAGAAGGCTTTCCTCGGCAAGGAGCTCGACCCCTGCTTTGACGACCTCAGTGTCTGGGACTTGCGCATGGTGGTTGATGGTGAGGAACCCGACCACATCGCAGCGTGGGGCCGTCAAATGCTTGCCAATTACAGACCTGACCAGATTTCCACCCCTGACGAGCGTTGGCGCTACGTCGAGATCGTGCGATCGGACATCCGCTACGGCTCGCAGGACAACAAATTCGACCAAGACGAGCTGCAATTCTTCCAGAACATTCTCAAGAATGGTGGCATCTGTGGTCGCCGTGCCTTCATTGGCCGCTTTATCCTACGCTCCTTCGGAGTTCCGACCACCGCCCGACCCCAACCAGGACACGCCGCCCTGGCCCACCACACTTCGGACGGCTGGGTCATCTGCCTGGGAGGTGGCTGGGGAGCTGGCAGCACCAAACACGGCTACAAGAAAGACCTCGACTTCCTTGCCTCCACCCAAGGACGAGCCACTGGCGAAGCCTTCAAGCAGGTGATGCGCGCCCACTGGATCGGTCTGCTCCACGGTGAAGAGCGCCACTACGGCTTCCTAAGTCACCGCAATGAAATCCCATTCTGGAACACCGTCGCCCTTAACACCCAGCGCGATCTCATCGAGAAGTCCAAAGCCAAGACCTTGGCCGCTGTCGGTGAGGACATTGGCGAGGCCAATGAGACCAAGGAAAAGGTCGAGATCATCAAGGTTGAGCTCAGCGAAGATGACAAAAAAGTCCAACTGGCCAAGGACGGCAGCATCACCATCCCCGCTGCCGCTACCAGCAAACCGACCAAGAGCACCGGCAAGATCATCTTCATGCCCAGCAATCAGGGTGGCCTGCAAATGCACTACAGCCGCAATGGCAACGGCCAGCCCTTCGAATACACTTTCGATGCCACCAAGGCTGGCAAGTATGCCCTCACCGCCAAGGTCGTGACACCGAGTTGGAAGCAGCAATTGATCATCAGTGCCAACGGGGCTGAACCGGTCGAACTGGAGCTACCTCATACCGTGGGCATGTGGGAAACCACCGCACCCGTGACCATCCAGCTCAAAGCAGGTCAAAATGTCCTGAACTTTCAGCACCAGACCGATGGCTATGCCAAGGGGTTCTCAATTCATCACTTCCGTCTGACGCCACTGGAGTAGTGCCGACCCTGCACCATCGCTCTGACTGATCCCATGGCACCCATGTGCCGGGAATCCGTTCTCAGAACAGGTTCTCCTGACCCTCGATGTTTTCTTCAGCCTCCTGCTCATGCTTCGCTGGAAGCGAGCCGCTGGCATAGACATTGGCCTGGATCGCGCGGCGTGCTTCTTCCTGGATTTGGGGATCAATGTCCTCCACCGCCAATTCGAGCAGGCCACAGGCATCGCGATTGCCCATCTCAGCCAAATCCCGCACCGCACGCAGGCGCTCCGAGTGACTTCCAATTTCGAGTTTGCGCTTAAGATCTTCAATCATGAGCAATGGCGGGGAGCATGACACGGATCGGCCGGGATGAAAATGACCTTCCACATGAAATTCGCGATGACGTGACCCCATCAAAACCGCCTCCCGGACCTGAGACTGGCTCATGCTCATCAACCACCCCTACGGCAAGACCGCTAACGACATTGCCGCCGAGAATTTTGGCCAGTGCCCGCTGTATCCGGCATGTAGCGAAATATTTGCTGGGCGTCTTCAGCCCAACGACCCGTTGACACCCAAGACACCTTTCGCGAGGAAGCACAAAAAACACTAGAGTCCGAATCCACCCGACCCTCCCATGCCATTGATCATCTCGATCATCTCCTGATACTTCGTGAAAAGCGCACGCAAAGAAGCGATCATGGCCCAGGTCACCAAAAGGACACCGATGGTGGAGCCCGTCTTCCATCCCCAGTGCAACTTGGGTCTGAGCCAGATCAGAGGAATCGCCAGTGGTGGCACCATGGCAAAGGTCAGGATAATGGATCCCGTCCTGCAGAACCACGGCACCTCTGGAGCCGCTGCCTGAGGCACGTTGCCAACCGTCGGAAGCGCTGGTGGCCGGTTAAGCGTTGTCGGCCGTTTGGATTCATCCAACCACTCCGAACAGTAGCGACATTTCACCGCCTCCTCTTGAATTTCCTCCGCGCAATACGGACACTTCTTCATGGCCATTGCGCAGGCTAGCATACCGCGCTGCCGATAACCATCAATCTATTGGGTGGATACAAGGCCCATTGTTGACGCGGGCATCCACCGGGCATGGAAAAAACATGATCGGCGGACCTCTCAGCTCTTGCTGAAAACAATCAGATGCTGCTGCGGCAGCTCAGTGAAAGTCTCCACCCATCGTATTTCGGGGTGGATGGCCATTTCCGCTTTCACCTGCACTTCACTCATCTTGTGGCAGCGCTTGATACGCACCTCGGGGTCCTCCATGCGATACTCGATGAGGACCAGGCGCCCTCCCGGCTTGAGAGCCGAGATCATATGCCGAGTCATTTCATAGGGGAACTCGAACTCGTGGTAGACGTCCACCATGATGATCATGTCGCAGCTTGCCACGGGTAGCTTGGGATTGTTCGGCTCGCCCATGTGGCCCTCAACGTTGTTGATACCAAGCTGCTTCATGTTCTTGGCCAGCATATCGAGCATCTCCTGCTGAATCTCCACGCCGTAAACCTTACCCTCGGCGCCAAGCTCCTCAGCCATGCGGGTGGCGTAGTATCCCGTACCACAGCCAATATCAGCCACCACCTCGCCCGGCTTTAACTTGAGTGCCTTGATCGCCAGATCCGTGCGCTCCTCGCGCTCGCGATTCGGCCGCTCCAACCAACCCGCCGCCTGATGGCCCATGACCTGGGAAATTTCGCGCCCCATAAAAACCTTGCCGATGCCGTCGCGGTGGGGTTTGCACTCCGTGTAAAGCGGATCGGGAACCGCTGTTGCCCCGAGTTTCGCCACCTCGGGAACCTCGCCCGGATTGAACTCCATAATACGGATGTTGCGATACAAGATCTCCGCCCATTCGGCCTGAAGGCCAATGCGCCCTTTGTCCAAGGGTACGCGCTCGCCCTTGTCGTTGAGTTGGGTAAAATTGCCAAGCTCCAGCACGACTTCCCCATTGAGGATAAACACCGCCTTGTCGGCTCCATGCACGCGGATCTCGATCTGATTCCAGCCTGCCTGAGGGTCATCCATGGACTTGGGCACCTCCACACCCAGCCGGGTCGGACAGTGGCGATCATTGACGAGCTTGCCCTTTGGATCCCAATAGTCCCGCATTCCTCCGCTACCCTTCTCACGCTTGGTATCCACCCGCAGGTCCCGGCCCAGCACGAACAGGTCGCCAGAGTGGAAGCGGCCCTCTTCATGGAGTCCATTCGGTTTGTCTCCGGGCGACTCGCCGATCTGCATCTCCAGACACAAAGGCCAGATCTTCTTGAGGTTACCATGCACGTGGAAAAGCAGACCCGCGTCGCGGTCCCAGTTTGTGCGCGGAGCAAATCGCTTTTCCAACCACTTGTATTCCATCTTCAAAATGAAATGCGAATACTCCTTTTCTGTATTGAGACAATCCGTCTGTTGCTCAGAATTAGCTTTCTCTCCCCTGTAAACATGCAGGGTCTTGCTGGCGGCATTGACCTTGAAGGGAGTTTGCTCACCCGCCAGCTCACGGGCCGAGGTCCACCCCGCCAGTGATCTGCCATTGAAGAGCGGCACAAAGCCCTCCTCAGCGATTGCAGGCAAACAGCCAAGGAGACAAACAGCGATTGGGATGAGAAAGAAGCGCATGACCCGAGCATTACATCACATGAAGACGCATGCTTTCCATCTCAAAACCATTCCCGGAGATCCAAGCCTTAAAAGGCATTCGATTGATTCCAAGGCTGGCAAGCCGGATGAGACAGGCAACTGACTCCTCTCATGATTTCTCTGGATACCGACTTCTCAGCCCTCTTTTGCCACTTGGATTTGGCCTTGGCGCTCAATGACAAGACCGCACGGGGTCCAACGAGAGCGGTAAAATCATGGATATTGATGATTTTCGGGTTTGGAAACCACAGACCGGGGCCCACGATGAGAAGATCACGGGACAAGCAGGAGGGCAGCTTTGCAGCAGACGAACAGCTTCCAGCCGTGGTAAGCACCGAAATCTTGTAAGGACTGAGACCATCTATATCGTTTAGACATGGTGCCACTCATGCTCGAAATACGTCTCACCCATTGCCTTCTTGCGCTTTTTTATTCTCTAGCCGCCTTTGGTATTTGCTCCTGCTCCACCAAAGACAAGACGCAAGCCACTGACACTGACAAGGAGCCAACCATCCAAGTATCCGATGAACCCGAGACCGGCGGCCTCGACACCGAACCTGGTTTGCGACTCTGTATCTTTCACATCGGTCAGGATTTCGATCTGTCACGGCCCCTTCAACCCGGTCAGTCGCCCAACGTCGACTACACCGTGAAACAAGTTCAGGTGGAAGCTCGGACCCGTTTTATCGATCAGCAGGAAATCAGTGAGCGCAGCAACGAGAAGATCCGCTCTCATTATATCGCCGAATGGACTGGATGGATCAAGGCGCCGGTCATGGGCTCTTATCAATTTGAAGTCCGCACCGAATCTCCCTTCAAATTGCGGGTAGCGGGGATGACCGTCGACGGTGCCATTGATCTCGACGCGGGTTGGCATCCCGTTCGCCTGGTGCAGCGAGTCGTCGAGCACGAAACCCAAATGATCACGCTATTGTGGAAAAAACCGGATGATGGCGAATTGAGACTAATCGATGAAAGTTATCTACGGGCGCCAACATTCTATTACCGACCCACTCAAGCAGGCCTCAAGCAGCTTGTCGATGGCAAGGCGCGTCCGGGGTTAGGACGCAAACTCACGGGTGTGCATCCCGGCTACCGGGTCACCTGCATTCGCCCCATCGGCATGGAGATGCCGGTGGGGGGAATCGGCATGTTGCCGGATGGTCGACTCGCGGTGGCCCGCTTTGATGCCCAAACCTTGAAGGCGCCGCGCCCAACTCAAGATGCCAATGGCGAATTGTGGCTCATCAGCAATCCGACCAGCGATAATCCAGAAAAAATCATCGGCGAGAAAATCGCTGAAGGTCTCTTTGAGCCCTCCGGATTGAAGATACTCGGACAGGATATCTATGTGAGCCAACGCAACGAGATCACCAAGTTCAGCCTGGATGAGCCGTCTGGAGAGTGGACTCAAAGCGTGGTCGCCAGCGGTTGGGAAACCAACGACTTCCACCAGATTTCCGCCGGACTTCCCTGGGAGTCCGGCCCGACACCCGAACACCCCGGCTTTTTCTACATGTCGCGCGGATCAGGTCTGGGCAGAGGACAAAACCCGCCCAATCATGGCTCGGTATGGCGTATCGATCTGAGCAAACCCGCTGGTGAAAATGTCGAGGTCATCACAGGCGGACACCGCACGCCCAATGGTTTGGGCATCAACGGCGCTGGTGAATGCTTTGTTATCGACAACCAGGGCAACTGGACGCCGGCAAACGAAGTCAACCACGTGCAAAAGGGTAAATTCTTTGGCTTCTACCAGAATCACAATCCGCCGAAGGCTTACGGCACTCCATATCAACCCGATGGGCGCGACGGCTTCACCGATGTGACCCCCCCTGCCCTGCTGCTACCTCAGGACGAAATTGCCAACTCTCCCACCGAACTTGTACTCTTTCCCGAGGGACATGCCTTCGAAGGCCAGATGGCCATCGGCGACATGCGTTACGGTGGGCTCAACCGTATTTTCCTGGAAGAGATCGATGGTGTCTGGCAGGGCTGCGCCATGCGTTTCACCCAAGGCCTTGAGGGTGGCCCGAACCGCATATTATTTGGCCCCGACGGCAGTCTCTACGTCGGAGCCATCGGCGGCCGCCATGCCGGCACCTGGTTCTGGATCGACCCCGAAACACGCAAGCCGACCTACGGAGGCCTTGAGCGCCTCACTCCAACCGGTGAGAAAGTTTTCGAAATTGATCACATGAGTGCCACCAAGGACGGCTTCGTGCTGCACTTCACTCAATCCATCTCCAAGGAATGGTTGGAGGACAGCGCCAACTACAAACTCGAGCAATGGACTTATAAGCCGACACGCGGTTATGGCGGCCCAAAGCTCAACCAAGGGGAGCTACAAGCCACATCGGCCGTGGCTTGCGCAAATCGCAAGTCGGTGACCCTGACCGTGCCGGGGCGCGAACCCGGGTATTGCATCAAGCTCACCGTCGATCCGGTTTCTGACTCTGGCAAGGCGATTTGGTCTGGCGAGCTGTGGTATACGCTTAATAGAATCCCCAAGTGAATCGTCGTAATTTCATCACCTGCACCCTGGGAGCTGCCGGTATGGCCGGGCTCGGCTGGAAAGCTTTGACACCGCATCGTCTGTGCAAAGTCACCCGCAGCAGTCGCGCCCTGGGCAGTAAAGTGCATCTCACCCTCTACGCAGAAAGCCTCAGCAAGGGTGAGGATGCCATCGACGCCGCACTGGCAGCCATAGAAAGAGTCGAACAAGTGATGAGTCTTTACCGCAAAGACAGCCAGCTCTGCCAACTCAACCGTGTCGGTGCCATCGAGAATCCTGATCGGCAATTGCTACAGGTCTTGGAATTTGCACAGGAACTCTCGCTGGAAACACGAGGCAGTTTTGATGTGACCGTGCAGCCTCTGTGGAAACTTCACTCTGAAAACCCCTACCCAAGCCCAGCTGAATTAGCCCAAGTCAGCAAACGGATCGGCTGGCGTAAGGTGCTTATCGAGCCCTACGGCATCCAACTCAGTGATGGTGCCCAGATCACCCTCAATGGCATTGCACAGGGTTATGCCGCGGATGCCGCTCGTGATGTGCTGATCGAACATGGTATCGAGCATGCCATTCTCGACACCGGAGAAATCAGCACGGTCGGCAGGCACGCGGAGCACGAGCATTGGAGCGTGGGCATCAAGCACCCACGGCAAGCCGGCTTGCTTGAAGTCACCCCTCTCGATGGCCGCTGCCTGGCCACCTCAGGCGATTACGAGTCCGCCTTTAGCGAGGATCTCAAAAGCCATCATCTCTTCGACCCACGCACCGGGTGCTCGGCCAGAACCTGCGCCAGTGTCTCGGTCATGGCTCCCAGCGCCATGCAGGCGGACGCATATTCCACTGCCTGCTTCGTACTCGGCGTGGAGCGCGGCATGCAACTCATCGAAAAAAATCCGAAGATCGATGCGCTCTTTGTTTCCAGAGACGGCGAGCGCATGCGCAGTTCAGGCTTTCCCTCTGAAATTAGAAGTTTTTCCTGATGACCCGTCTCCTGCTCATGGCAGCCATGGTCATTCCTGCTTTCGCGCAGGAAAACAAAACCATCACACTTTCGCTCAGCCATCCCGGCTTCGAATCCAAGCAGGCCGAAGAGCAAAAACTCATGGTAAGACTTGATGCCAGTGGTAACCCGCTGGGCTACTCCATGGATGCGAAGTCGGTCTTTTGCAGCGATAAAAAATGCGACGTCATCACCCTGGGGCTTGAGTGGAGCAAACTCGGCACCTTCATCGGCTACAAACTGCCGCAGGGAACCAATCTAACCAAATACGAGCACAAGCCATTTACGAAAGCCGATTACGCCAAATTCGATGACTTGATGAAGAACCGCAGCTCAATACTGGCCGAAATTGAGATCAAGCAGATGATCGTCAAAAAGAAGGATGCCATAAAAAAAACCAAGCAAGACAACAGCGAGAACCCCGGAGATGTGGCCGGAAAGAGTGATACATTTCAGAAAGTGGACGCCGTTTCCGGCGCCACCGCCGACTACGTCAAGGAAGTCGTTGTCGAAGGCGCTGCCTACACCTGCTACACCATGTGGCATTGGGCCCATGGCGACACTTCACAGCAAATTCGCATTCACGCCCAGAATACCGGCAGCTCCGAATGGCTGGGCACATTACTCAAATCCCAGCTCATCGATGAGGTCGATTTTGCTCTCGAAGCCATCAGCCGCCGCCAACTGCACCACACCGACTTGCAAAAGTCAGCCATCGCAAATGCGTCGAACATTTCCATGGTTGGCTACCAGACACTGGTCGCCTATCTCATGGCTGCCAATCCAGATCCCAAGACTCTCTACCCTGCCCTCGGAAAACTCTTGAGCCAGCCCGGCAAGAAACACCGTGTTTACCTGCTGGAACAACTGCTCAAGCAGACCAACGCACCGCCCGATGAATTCCTCGAGACGGTCGCAAGCCAGGTCATGGACTGCGAACGCTTTTACGAGTTGCACCTGCTTCTGAGCATGCTCGAAAAAAACAACGCCAACTCGCAGCGCATTCTCACCAGAGTCAGCCACATGCTCGGGCACGACAACTTTTTCTTCTCACGCCGCGCCCACGCCTTCCTCAAAAACCGAGATCTTCCAAAAGAAGCCAAGACGGCTTTTGATGCATACGAAAAGAGATACGCGGGGCGTTTGTGAATGCGAAAACTTCGGACAAAGAGCAACCGGCCATCGGTAACCGGTGCTACTCGGCGGACTTGGGGACACAACTGCTGCCGCGCCAACCTCCGGAGCAAGCTCGGGGATTCCGACACGGCGCTTGAGTCAGGCAACAAAAGCCACCTGATCATAGGGATAACGTAGAAGGATGATGACGCAAACATCGATCGCTTCTGCAAGTGCGCTGTACAAGACATCTTCTAACGAGTGGGCAACGCTGTGTTACCCCATCATACGAACTCACACATCCACGCTGTCTACTGATCGCGGGGTACGACGGATCGGCCCGCTTTGCTTGAGATTCGGATTTCCATTGAGTCGTGCATTATCTTTCTCTCATCACCTCGCACCTTCAATGAGATCCAGACTGACGACGCAATAAGTCCAGTTCTCGTAACCTTGATTGAAGTGAATTAGAATACGAGGAGGACATGACTTCATCTCATGGTCAAAAAGCCGGGAAAGTCGGTGATTCCACAATCATCAACCGCAAGCAACGAGCAAAAGAGCCCCTAGGATGCCCGCCTGCTGACCGAGAGACGGCGGCATGATGAAATCGACACCTTCCCCATAAGTGAAATAGCCTGCGGACAATTTCCGGAAAGTCGATCCCACCAGTGCATGGAAGCTCTCCACCTGGGAAACACCACCTCCGATCACGACCCGTGAGGGAGCCAAGATCGCGGCAAGAGCCAGCACTCCATGTGCGAGATACCATGCCTGCATCTCCCACGCCTTGTGGCCGGGCGGCAGGGTGGACGCTTCCGCACCCCAGCGGGCTGCGATCGCCGGGCCGCTGGCAAGCCCCTCAAGGCAGGCGCCATGGAATGGGCAAACCCCCGCGAAATCATCACCAGAAAATCGTGGGACCTTGAGGTGGCCGAACTCAGGATGGAGTGCACCATGAACCAGCCTGCCGCCCGAGAGCATGCCGGCGCCGATTCCTGTGCCGATGGTGATGTAGACAACATCATCCAGCCCAAGCGCGGCCCCGCAGCGACTCTCCGCGAGCGCGGCAGCATTGACGTCTGTCTCGATAACGATACGGACATCAGGGAACGCGTCGCGCAAGGCTGCGGATAGCGAGAAACCCTCCCAACCAGGCTTGGGGGTGGCCAGCATACGCCCGTATTCCGGCTTGTCTTGCGCCAGGATGATCGGCCCAAAGGCACCCACGCCCACCGCTTCAGGATTACCCCGAAGCCGGATCCATTCCACCGCTGTCCGCAAGGTATCGTCCGGGTTGGTCGTCAAATAACGGAACTCCTCCACAAGCCTGCCATCGGCATGCCCGATTGCGACAACTGTCTTGGTTCCTCCGAATTCGATTCCTGCAATCATGACAGTTTGTGTTTTCTGTTAACCTAGGCAAGGCATGGGCGCGGTTCCGGCAACGCGGTAAAGGCAGGACACGGAGTCTGGATTCGGAGTCACGATTTTACCGTGAAGACCCATGCCACCGGGCCCGGCTTAGTTTGCGTTGGTATTGATTGGCTTGTCGACAACCTTGGATTTGGGAAAGTCCGCTGCCTGATCCCCTCCCCGGCCGCGGATGCGCTTGTCATTGAAGCCACCCATCGGCTGGTTAAGCGGGATCTCCATGCCCCCGAGTTCACCCATCATGCGGTAGAGTTCGTTTTCCATGTATTGAACCTTACGGGCGCATGCCGGATCGTCGATCCGGTTGTGCGCCTCGTCGGGGTCCGCCGAAAGATCGTAGAATTCGTCGGAGTCCCACAGACCATAATAGGTGATGTATTTCGCGTCTTGGGTGCGCAGCGCAAAGGTGGTCGGAGTTTGCGGGAAGTTCTTCTCCCAGTAATAGACATAGAGGAACTTATCGCGCCACGGGATTGACTCGCCACGCGCGAGCGGCAGAAAGCTCCTACCATCCATGTGTGGCGGTGTTGCGAGTCCCATTGCCTCCATCACCGTCGGGCCGACGTCAATATTGGCGATCATCTGCTCGAGCAAGGTGCCGCCCTTGATGAGGTTTGGGCACTGCATGAGCATCGGCACCCGCATTGAGGCATCGTAGGCCACGCGCTTGTCGATGAGCCCGTGTTCTCCGAACATGAAACCGTTGTCTCCCATGTAGATGACGAGGGTGTCGTCGTAGATCCCCATATCCTTGAGCTGCTGGAGCACGCGGCCGATGCTGTCATCCACCGAGCGCAGTGTTTCGCAATAGCGCTTGTAGTAGCGCTCGATATCGAGCTCGCTGTGATAGGGAAAGTCGACGCCATGCCACGAGTTTCGTTGGTCACGCAGCCAGCGCGGCGCCAGTCGGTCCTCCTTGGTCGATTTCTCGGTCGCCGGTCGCTTGAAGGGCAGATCCTTGAAGCTGTCCTGGTATTTGTCCTCGGGCGTGAAATTGGCGTGCACCGCTTTGTGCGATAAATAGAGAAAGAAGGGTTTTTGCGCAGGCTTCTGCTGCTTGAGCCAGTCGATGGCGTAGTCGGTGAGCTCGTTGGTGATGTAGCCCTTCTGCTTCACCCGCTCACCGTTGACATTGAGCGTGTATTTGGGAGAAGGCGGCAGGTAGTGGCCTTGCCCGGTGAAGCTGACCCAGTGGTCCCAGCCGGGCTGCGGCATGTCACTTTCCCCGCCCATGTGCCACTTGCCGATGAAGCCGGTCGCGTAGCCAGCCTTCTGCAGATACTGCGGAAAATAGACGGTTCCAGCAGGGATCGGCCGGTTGTTATCGATGACCCGGTGACGGAAAGTGTAGAGCCCGGTAAGAATGGACGCGCGGCTCGGCGAACACAACGAGGTAGTGACCAGCGCATTCTTCAGGTAGGCGCCGTTGGCCGCGAGCGAGTCCATCACCGGGGTTTGGGCGAACTGGTGGCCAAGGAAGCTCATCGCATCGTAGCGGTGGTCGTCGGACAGGATGAAGACCACATTGCGCGGCTTCGCGTCCACGATGCGCTCGGGGACCACTTCCGCAGGCACGGGAATCACTGCATGAAGCGGGGCGCTCTGCGCGAGCAAGAGAAAGGTCGGGAAGAAAATGCGTTTCATGGTCTGGAATCGGGCATGGTCAGGGTTGGGTCGGGAGCTTCTCCGCCGCTTCACGGCGCTTCGCCTCGAGGGCGGCACGGAGGGATTTCATGTGCTCCACCACATGCGGCTTGCCGGCGAGGTTGTGCTTCTCCGTCGGATCGTTGACCAGGTTGTAGAGTTCCTCTCCGTTGGGCCACTTCGCGTAACGCCAGCGCTGGTTGCGCAGTGCGTGGCCCAGCTCCGGGCCCCTCGTGACCACGG
>JAURCU010000176.1 GCA_030828305.1 Luteolibacter sp. | reverse complement strand
CGAAGGAGAATCAGCTGCTTCAGTTTGGCGGCGGCAAGGGCAGGAAGAAGCGGTGTTCCTACTTCACGTCGCGGCGGCTGACGCGGCGAGCAAAAATGTAATTACACCCATCAAAGTCATCAAAGACATCAAAGTCAATCCTGGCAGTGGTCTGCGTCGTCCGCGCTCCTGTTGGCGAGGATCTGGGCCTGGGCGGCGGCGAGGCGGGCGACGGGCACCCGGAGAGGGCTGCAGCTGACGTAGTCCAGCCCGCAGGCGTTGACAAAGTGGATCGACTGCGGGTCGCCGCCGTGCTCGCCGCAGATGCCAATCTTGAGGTCGGGCCGCACGCGGCGACCGCGGGAGACGGCGAGCTGGATGAGCTCCCCGACGCCGCTCGTGTCGAGGCTCTCGAACGGGTCGTGGGGGAGGATGCCGCTCGCGAGGTAGGCGCTCATGAACTTGGCCTCGGCGTCGTCTCTGCTGAATCCCAGGGTCATCTGCGTCAGGTCGTTCGATCCCACGCTGAAGAACTCGGCG
>JAURCU010000175.1 GCA_030828305.1 Luteolibacter sp. | reverse complement strand
ACGTGCTACGATAATGTCGCGAAAGAATTGTACAGAGACCCCTACATCTATCATGAAGAACAGTCTGAACACATCCGCGACGAAAAACTCTACAACCGAATCACCATCTGCATCGAAAACACTGTCAAGGAGTTGATTCCCGTTCAACAGATTCTTCAGACGTACATGTCTCAGACTGATCGTAACATCAACATCGATGACGATGAGCAACTTGCCGACACCGAAGACCCCGATGTGTATGACGAACCCCCGATGGAGCCCGATCCCGAGCCGGAGCCGGAGCCGGAGCCCGAGCCCATCGTCGAGACCCAACCAGAGGCACCCCCACCCTTCGATCCAACGACCGAACCCAGCGGTCTTGCCAACGAATTCAAGACGATTCACAGTGTCCAGTCTCCAGACCCTGAACCGGAACCAACAGGCGAAGATGACGTCTTCTTCAATGATGCTGCCGATGAGAGAACAAAAAAAGTTGGGTATAATTAAATGGAACTCTCATCGGCAGCATCATTGAAGAAGACGTCAT
>JAURCU010000174.1 GCA_030828305.1 Luteolibacter sp. | reverse complement strand
GGATGTGGTCCCGGATGCCGACGGCACCGATACCGATGGGAAGGTGAGCTACGTGATCGACACGGTCTCGGAAGCACCGCTCAACAAGGTCACCGCGACCATCGACAGTTCGGTTGCCTCCGGAGGCAAGCTCTTCGGCCGCCTTCAGGCGGTCAACCTTCAGGCGGCCGAGTGACCAAGCCTCCGCCCTAATCGGATTTCCACGCCGGTCCTGCTTCGTTGGGACCGGCGTTTTTTCTTCCTGGCATCGCACGATGCCCTCGGGCGTCGCCACAATCGGCGTCAGAGCTTCACCAAGACAGAGTTCATTGATGGGCGACGATCGGACCCGCCAAACCGTGATGAACCACCTGCCAAAGAGGTGAAGCCCGCGGACGCCTGTGCGAATAGATACTTGGCATGATAATTGTTCATGTGAACATATGTCATGATTTCAAGGTTTCATTGCGGGCGCTCAGCCCAACAAAAAACCAGCCCTTATGAAGCACAAGGGAAGGCAAAACCATTTGCATATTGTTTTCAGACCCAT
>JAURCU010000173.1:275-530 GCA_030828305.1 Luteolibacter sp. | reverse complement strand
CCGCCTTGGCCTTCTTCTCCGCCGCCTCCATGGCCGCCTTGGAGGTGGCTTCCTCCTTGGCCCTGGCCTTGGCGGCCGCCGCCTCCGCCTTGGCGCGCTTGATGGCCTCCGCCTTGTTCTCGGGCTCGGGCTCGGGCTCGGGCTCGGGCTCGGCCACCGCCACCGCAGGCGCCGCCTTGTTTTTGGCGCCGCTCTTGGCCGCTCCGCCGTTCACCGCCTCGTTCAGGTCGAAGCCGAGGAGCTCGTTGTACGCCG
>JAURCU010000173.1:0-265 GCA_030828305.1 Luteolibacter sp. | reverse complement strand
CCGTGGGGGTCTGAACCGGGAGGGAGGGGGGCTCGAACGCGGACGCGGGCACGGCGGGAACCGCGCCGAGCACCACGGCGGACGCGATGACGCCTACGGTGGCGCGCGCGAGAAAAAGGGACACGGAAAAGGTTAACTTTTTGATCGCATCTCGTCGGTTCGAGGGTCGGTTGAACATCAGGCGGATGATGGATTCTCGTCTCGATCGTCGGGCGACGCAGGCGCGGCCACGGGAAGGCGGCTTCGCCGGATCGCCGCTCGCGGG
>JAURCU010000172.1 GCA_030828305.1 Luteolibacter sp. | reverse complement strand
TGGTTTAGCTGGTGGATGTGGAACAGGTGGTGGAGGAGGAATAGGTTCTTTTGTATCACCGACATTAGCTGGTTCTAACGGAACAACAGGACCAGTAGGTTCAACAAGATATTTTGCTGGTGGCGGTGGTGGAGGAGGAGGAACTGGAACTCCTTCTCCAGGAGGATCTGGCGGTGGTGGAGATGCTGGAGTAACTCCACTTACACCTGGACAATCAGGAACAGCTAACACTGGTGGTGGAGGCGGTGGATCATTTGGTGCTGCTGGAAGAAGTGGTGGCTCTGGTGGTGGCGGAGGCCGTGATTCAGGTACATCATCAGGGGGCGCAGGAACTTCAGGACAAGGTAATGCAGGAGCATCTACTACTGGAGGCAGAAATAGAGGTGGTGGTGGTGGTGGTGCCGGCGGTGCTGGTGGACTAGTTGATGATGAAGGAACAAATGGAGGAATAGGAATTCAATCATCTATTACTGGAACTGCAAAATGGTATGCAGGTGGTGGTGGAGCTGGAACTGACGGTACAACGGGAGA
>JAURCU010000171.1 GCA_030828305.1 Luteolibacter sp. | reverse complement strand
CATGCCCTGAAGCTTGTCGAGCATCAGGCGGCGGGCGGCGTGGTCGACACCGTCGGGGTTGGAGAGATAGAGCACTGGGTCGCCCTGGGCGCGAAAGGCGACCCCGGCGTGTTTCGACGGCAGAAAGCCGCTGCCCCACAGTCGGTCGTAAAGCGGCTGACAGTTCGGACGGCCGGTTCCACGCGAGACCAGGGCAACAAAGCTCGGGAGGTTGTCATTGGTGCTACCGAGTCCGTATGAAAGCCAGGAGCCGATGCTCGGACGTCCCGCGAGCTGATGGCCAGTTTGGAAAAAGGTGATCGCCGGGTCGTGATTGATCGCCTCGGTGTGCATCGAGCGGATCAGGGTGATGTCGTCCGAGATGCCGGCGATATTCGGCAGCAACTCGCTGAGTTCCATCTGCGAGTCGCCGTGTCTGGAGAACTGGTAACGCGTTCCCGCGAGCGGGAAAGTCTTCTGATTCTTCGTCATCCCAGTGATTCGCTGAGTCATCGGGAAATGATCGCGCATGTCTTCCCCGAAGTGTTCCTGCA
>JAURCU010000170.1 GCA_030828305.1 Luteolibacter sp. | reverse complement strand
GGCGCGCGAATATAAAGAGGGCGAAGTGATCGTCATCCGCAACGAAGGCCCCGCAGGCGGCCCGGGCATGCGTGAAATGCTGGCGACCACCGCCGCCCTGTCTGGTCAGGGCATGGGCAAGAAGGTGGCGCTGATCACCGATGGCCGCTTCTCGGGTGCGACGCGTGGGTTCTGCGTGGGCCATGTTGGCCCCGAAGCGGCCCATGGCGGCCCGATTGCCCTGCTGCGCAATGGCGACATCATCACCATTGATGCGATCACCGGCGCGTTGTCGGTTGATCTAAGCGAGGACGAGCTGGCCGCGCGCAAGGCCGATTGGAAAGGCCCGCGCGAGACGATCTATGCCTCGGGCGCGCTGTGGAAATATGCCCAGCTGGTTGGTGAAACCTACAAAGGCGCGGTCACCCATCCCGGTGGCCAAGCTGAACGGCATGTCTATATGGATCTTTGATAACGGCAGGCGGCGGGGGGAAACCCCCGCCGTTGGCTTTTTAGCGCGTGTCGTGGGCCTGTGGCCCGCGCCCAAACTGCGTG
>JAURCU010000169.1 GCA_030828305.1 Luteolibacter sp. | reverse complement strand
CAGTGGAGATGTCCTTAAGCTGGGCAACAAGTGCCTCGGATGCTTTAAGGATACCGCGCTGAAGGCTGGTAGGGTTGGCACCTGCGGTCACGTTGCGGAGACCTTCGGTGTAGATTGCTTCGGCAAGAACCGTAGCAGTCGTGGTTCCGTCACCAGCGATATCGGAAGTCTTCGAAGAGACCTCTTTGATGAGCTGGGCGCCCATGTTCTCGTAGCAATCGGAGAGCTCGATCTCTTTCGCGACGGTAACACCGTCCTTCGTGATCGTTGGGCTTCCGAATTTCTTGTCGAGGATGACGTTGCGGCCTGCAGGCCCGAGTGTCGCCTTCACGGCTCTTGCCAGTTTTTGTGCGCCGGCAAGAAGAGCGTGACGTGCTTCTTCGTCGAATGACAGTTGTTTAGCCATATTATTTTAGTAGTTTTGTAGAATGAATTTTTCGATTGAACCCAGTTTGGTCAGTGACCTAAGAGGGTTAAGTCACGGAGTTAACTCTGTTTGATTAGGAGAGAATTCCGAGGATGTCGCTTTCGTTGAC
>JAURCU010000168.1 GCA_030828305.1 Luteolibacter sp. | reverse complement strand
CGTAAGTCGGGCAGAGCTGAAGTTAATTTGTACAAAGGAACAAGTATAATGCAATCGTTAGCAGTTCCCGCAGAAGAAGCAGACAGGCTTTATGTGAAATTGCTAGATGATGGTTATGAGATTGCATTTTAGAGTTAGGTGAGGTGACTGAGAGGCCGAAAGTACACGTTTGCTAAATGTGCGAACCTTAACAGGTTCCGTGGGTTCGAATCCCACCCTCACCGCCAGAAATTAGACGTGGTGTCTAATAAACGACTGTATCAATGAAGGAGAATAATCAATGACTACAGCAACAGCAACCAAGCAGGACCGTGTCCTTTCAGCTCTACGCAACGGCGAAGAGCTAACCGGTAAGCAGATTCGTGCTCGCTTTGGCGTTGGCAATCCACGTGCCACCGTTTCAGCTCTACGCATGAAGGGCTTTCCAATCTACTGCAACGAGCGTGTAGATACAAAAGGTCGTGTTAAGATGTTCTATCGTCTAGGCACACCAAGCCGCGCAGTTATTGCTGCAGGTTACCGTGCACTAGCACAGGGC
>JAURCU010000016.1 GCA_030828305.1 Luteolibacter sp. | reverse complement strand
ATGGGTCATCGGGGGGGAATCGGCTTAGGGGGGGGAATCGGCTTGGAGCCTGTAAAGTCCTAGATATTTGGTTAATTTAAGCAAATAGCGTATGAGGTTGAATAACCATTACAAGTATATTCTTGGAGTAATCCACAAACGTTCATGTCCTTTTTTAGATGGGAGAAAATCCGCTGAAAATCATGGCTCGGATCCTGCCTGGGACATAGACGGCAGCAATACAGCTCAGTCCTGCGCCACCTTGATGCGTGCCGGGACCTCATTGATGGCGATGCCCGCCTTGGTCAGTGCGTCCCAAACCTGCAACAAGCGCTCCAGTGGCAGGCGGCGGTCGGCCTCCAGCTCCAATTTGCGGCCGGGATTCTGGTTCTGGAAAGCGGTGAGATAGGCCTCCAGTAGCCCCTCGGGCACCGGCACCCCATCGAGGATGATGTTACCCAAGGCATCCACCGCGATCACCGAGCGGGTATCGCTCATCTGCTCACTGGGCACTTCCTTCACCGTAGGAAAGTCAATGCGCAGCGTGTGACGCTTCTTCTTGAAAGTGGTCGAGACGATGATGAAGACCAGCAACACGAAGAGGATGTCGATCATTGGAACGATCGGCACCTCGGCACGTTTGCGTTGGATGCGGTAAAACTGCATGATCAGCGATCGGTCGTCACGACATCTTGCTTGGCTTGGCAGGCGCTGGCCAACTCGGCCAGAAGCGCTTCGAGCCGGGCGGTAAAGACCTCGATGCGTCGGGTAAAGTAACCATGGGCCACCACGCAGGGCACCGCAATCGCGAGGCCGAAGATGGTGGTGTTGAGCGCCTTTGCAATGCCGAGCGCAATCGCCATGTAATCGGCGGAATCTCCCAGACCATCAAAAATGGCAATCAGGCCCGAAGCGGTGCCAAGAAGCCCGAGCAGTGGCGCCACAGTGATGACAACGTCGAGCACACCGATGCCGGCATGCAGCCTTGAAGCCTCCTCGCGAGCCGAGGCCTCAACGGCAAGGATGATGTCGCCTGGCGGCTTGTCACGGTGACGCATGGCCACCCTCACCAGGCGTGCCAAGGTACTGCCACCCTCGTGAGCCTCGCGCTCGATGTCGTCGAGCTCAGCGCCGCGGTTGATTTTCAGGGCTAGCGTATCCGGCATGACGCGACCCCGTGAGAGCGAAAGGAACTTGAACAGGATGGCGGTCAACCCGCCAAGGGCCGCAAGCCCGAGGGGAAGCATGAAGATGCCTCCTTTGGTCAGGAATTCCCAGGAAGTCTGAACGGGATCGGCAAGGGCGATAAACGGGTGCATGGTGGTAAAACAGAGGGAAGATTGGCAGGTCGTATGAACAAATAAAATCTCAGAAGTAGAATCGAAACAAGAGCTCCAGGGTGTCCCCCTCGTAGCTCTCGGCGAGTTCCTCGGGCATTTCGGGGATATCGGCATCGCGAATGGCACTCAGGGTGAATCCCTTTTGCACCTCGCCAGTTTCATTCTCCCCAACCAGGCTTTGGGAACGGACACGACCACTCGGCTCGACAAAGAAACGCACCGTAATGTAGCCTGGCGTGATAAAATCGCGGTAGCGCACGCAGTTGCGCTGCCACTCCAACTCCACCGCTTTGCTGATGGCAGCCTGATAACGACCCAACTGCGTGTCATCCACATTCAGGGCACTGCGCCCGGTGCGCGAGATCGAGCCAACCATGGCCGTCTTGCGCTGATTGCCCTGAAAAGCCTTGTGATTGGATGGCGCAGCCAGATTGCTGGCTGGGGTCTGAACAGCAAGCTGGGAAGGAGGCACGCTGTCATCCACCTCGGATGTGTCGGAGAGGCGACGCGGGGTCTCCTTGGGGCGCTCCGACTCACCGACCTCCTTGGGCACATCAACCTCCACGGGATTGGGGCCATCAAGCAGGGTTTCACGTCGTGGCGGCGGGCTACTTTCCTCGCTGATGGTCGGATTGCTGCGGCTGCTTTGAAGCGCTGGACTATCGGGAGACTTTCGGGTTTCAGCCAGTGTCTTTTCAGGCGGGTTTTGCGCCGCTTCTCGGGGCGGGCTCGATCGGGTGGTCGGCTGCAAGGGCGATGCTGGCGAGACAGGCGCCGCAGCTGACTTGGCACCCGGAGTGGCAGGGATGAGTTCGCCATCCTGATAACGACTCTCGGTGGTTTCGATTTCACCGGGCTTGGCTTGCACACCGGACTGGGAGGGCAGCGCAGGTGCTGTCGGGTCCGCCAGATTTTCGCTGGTGGCACGGGTGCTGCGCGCTCCAATGCGTTCGTTGGTCTTTTCAGTGGAGTCGGGTTGGTCGGGAGAGGTGCGCGCAAAAGGTTTCTCCTCGGGCTTGGCGGCAGCGGCTGGTTCCACCATCGAATTGCTCGCATCCAGATAAAGAGTAACCAAAGAGGAAACTTCCGGCTCGGGCCTTCTCTCGATGGGGATGCTCCAATCGACTTTGAGCATGAGCAAACCTGACACCAACATCAGCATCAAGCTGATCAGGCAAGCCAGCGCCCAGGCAAGCAGCCACAAGTGGCGGTCCGGATACCTGGGCAGCTCGATGAATTGCGGGTGTTGCACTTGACTTAAGCTTGCCGCCTCCCAGCGACAAGGCAATGCACGAAATGCTGATTTAGCTTCGATTGACTGTCTTTGAGAGCGGTCAGCGTCATAGGCCCAGGCGATATCCTAAATTTGTAATATAAAAGGGTCTAAAAATCTTGTTTTGAGTAAAAAATACGAGTTTTCACTCACCCGAAACCAAAATATATTGCAAGTTAGACAGAAAATGCCGATTTTGATTGTCAATAAATTCGGAATAAAGCAATTTCTCCGCCCTTAACCCCTGATTTCATGATCGCCCCCTCCCTCGACGGCGCACAAGCGCTTATCAAAACCCTCGATGATCTCGGCATCGAATACATCTTCGGTTACTCCGGTGGAGCCGCCATCCCCATTTTCGACGCCCTCGAGACCGTTGAGAGCAAGATCAAGTTCATCCTTGTGCGTCACGAGCAGGGTGCAGTGCACATGGCCGACGGCTACGCCCGTGCCACTGGTAAGCCTGCGGCGGTGCTCGTGACCTCCGGCCCCGGTGCCGGCAATACCGTGACTGGCCTCATGACCGCACAAATGGACTCGGTCCCCATGATTGTCATCTCTGGCCAGACCGTGAGCTGGATGCTGGGCAAAGACGCTTTTCAGGAAGCCGACATCTTCGGCATCACCATTCCGGTGGTGAAACACAACTATTTGGTCAAGGATCCCAACTCTCTGCCACGCATTGCCAGAGAGGCCTATCACATCGCCACCACCGGCCGCCCCGGGCCAGTGCTTATCGATATCCCCAAGGATGTGTCCTCGGGCCCCTTCACCGGCGACATGGATGCCCCTTTTGATCTTCCGGGCTACAACCCGGACTCCGCAAAGGAAATTGACGAAGAGGCCGCCAAGCGCGCCGCCCAGCTCATCAGCCGTGCCAAACGCCCGGTGATTCTCGCCGGCCAAGGCTGCATGATTTCGCGCGCCGACAAGGAGCTGATGAAGCTTGCTCAAACCCTCAACGCGCCGGTGACCACCACACTGTTGGGCAAGGGCGTATTCCCCGAAACCCACGAGCTCTCGCTGGGCATGCTTGGCATGCACGGCACCGCTTATGCCAACAAGGCGATGGTCGAATGCGACCTGCTGATCAACGTCGGTTCACGTTTCGATGACCGCATCATTGGTCAGCCTTCCAAATTCTGTCAGGAAGCCGACATCATCCACATCGACATCGACCCCTCCGAAATGGGTAAGATGATCCGCCCCGACGTTCAGATCGTCGGCGACGCCAAGTCCGCCCTCAAGACGCTGCTGCCACACGTCGGCAAACTCGAAACCGGGGAGTGGCTCAACAAGCTCAGTGGCTACAAGAAAAAGTTCCCGCTTAGCTACCGCAAGCAGGGCGGATTGCGCATGCAGCAAGTTATCGATGAACTCTATCAACTCACCGAAGGCAAAGCCATCGTCAGCACCGACGTTGGCCAGCACCAGATGTGGGCGGCCCAGTTCTATAAGAACGACGAATCCTATCACTGGCTGTCCTCTGGCGGAGCCGGCACCATGGGCTTCGGCTTCCCTGCCGCAATCGGCGCCCAACTCGCCTGCCCCGACAAGACCGTGATCTCGATCGCTGGTGACGGCGGCTTCCAGATGACCTTCTTCGAGTTGGCCACCGCAGCCATCCATAAACTACCGATCAAGATCGTGGTGCTCAACAACCACTACCTGGGCATGGTACGCCAGTGGCAGGAGCTGTTCTTCGACAACCGAGAGTCCGGTGTGGACCTCGAAGGCAATCCTGACTTCTGCAAGCTGGCCGATGCTTATGGCATTCCCTCGGTGCATATACGCCGTGGAGCCGACGTAAAACGCATGCTGCAAAAAGCCCTCGATTACAATGACGGCCCTTTCCTCATCCATGCCGAATGCGTGAAGACCGAAAATGTGTTCCCGATGATTCCGGCCGGAGCGGCCCTCGAAGACATGATCGTTGAGCCTCCCAAGACGAAGATGGCCAAACCTACCGGTTCCACTTGATCCGGCTGCTTGAAAAAAGCATCCGAGCCTTCAACTCCACCATCACCTCCCTTTCCCATGTCCAAGACCATTACCACATACGACAGCGATCCTGCCACCATCAAGATCGCCAAGGGGCCCGCTCATACCCTGTCCATTCAGGTCAACAACCAGCCTGGTGTGCTCATGCGCATCTGCCAGGTGTTCTCTCGACGCGGATTCAACATCGACTCCCTGGTCGTCTCCGAGGGCCGCAATACCCATTTCTCGCGCATGACCATCGGCATCTCGGGAGACCCCGAGGGACTCGACCAGATCATCATGCAGGTCAACAAGTTGGTGGATGTCATCCACTGCTTCGAGCACACCTCCGCCGATTCCGTCAGCAAGGAGATGATCCTGATCAAAATCAAGTGTTCGCCCGATGAACGCTCGCAGGCCCTGCAGATCGTCGATCACTTTGATGGTAAAACCGTGGACCTGACCCCGACTTCGATGGTGATCATGATTCAAGGCGATAGCCCCAAGATCGATGCCGCCGTCACCATGTTCTCGCAATTCAATATCATTGAGACGGTTCGCACCGGCAAGGTGGTGATGGCCCGCGGCGAGCAACCGACCTGATCAAGGTTTATTGCCGCGCCCGCATCTCACGCTGACGCATGGGCATGGCATCGATCAGGGCGAAGAATGCATTGAGATCAAGCTTGCCCTGTTGGCGCGCCTTGATGCCTCCATCCTTGCCAACCAGCACAAAGACCGATTGGTCCGGGCTCTCAATGCCCACAGAGCCACGAACGACTTCCATCTCGGCTTTGTCAGGGCGCACACTTCCGTCGACCTGGATGGGCTCTGCCGAGACGTCCACCAACTTCAAATGACGCATTGTGGCTCCATCCTGCGCCTGCTTCCAGCTCTCGGCCACAGCCCTGGCATCCGCATCCACCACATGGGCGATCACCAGGCGATGCTTCCACTGGTGGGCCTTGAGTATCTTGGAATCTTGGGCGGATGTGAACATCTGAGCAAAGAAGAGCAGGGTGAGAACACGCATGATTCTCTTGCTTACTCCAGCCCGGCGCTCATGCAAGCGAAGGCTCTGCGTTCAGGATTTCATCAGGGCCCTGGCCTGCTGGAAGTACGCGATTGCTGACCAGGTAATGAAGAATGTAGCAACTGCACAGGGCCAGACAGGGTCCATCTTGAGAACTCCGAGGGTCACCCATGCCAAAGTGATGAACTGGCTGGCCGTGGAAAACTTGCCAGAAAAGTGGGGCTTGAACTCAATGCGCCGCTTGGTGCGCTTGAGAATGATGAGACCAATGATCATGAGGGCATCGCGACTCCAGACGACAATGGCAAACCACATCGGCAGGTGCCAGCCGGGCTCGCCCCAGTCCACGAGTGTGCCGACAAGAACTCCCCAACCCATGAGTAGCTTGTCGGCGAGTGGATCGAGAAAGGCCCCGAGCTTGCTGAATTGGTCAAAGCGCCGCGCGATCCACCCATCGAGCGCGTCACTGAGGGCCGCGATGACGAAAATACTCACCGCGAGCCAACGCAGCGCCTCATCGGGGCTGCCGGCATCCATCGTAGCCCCGTAACGAAAGGCCAAAGCCACGAAGGCCGGAACCAGGCAAATCCGGGCGATGGTGATCTTGGAGGCCAGTGTCATCAGGCCTCAGAAAACTAAAAACCCGTTCACCCAACAATCTGGAAATCAGTCACCTAGGCCAAAATTTCAGCAGATCATCAGCGCTTTGGCCCAAAAAGAGCGTCAAATCCGCTTTGCGGTCCCAGAAATGCCTTTACACCGTGGGCGAGGGCGGTAGTTTGCCCGCCCACCACGAACCCTCTCCTGCCATGAAAGTTCTCTCCTCTCTCTCCTCAGCCAAGCGCCGCCACGCTGATTGCCAAATCGTGAAGCGCAAAGGCACTGTCTATGTGATCTGCAAGTCCAACCCGAAGTTCAAGGCCCGCCAAGGCGCTACTCCGGGCACCCGTCTGTCCAAGAAGGGTTTGTAATCGCGCTAGACCCTCTAACGCTTTTCCAAAGCGATCCCGCGAGGGATCGCTTTTTTCGTAAGCGCATTCGTGACGAATTCCTCAGGGATGCTTTTGGAGCTGACATCTGGCCATGCTGAGCGATTGGATCCAGCCGATGGGAAATCAACGCGCTAGCGCTTGGTCCAAGTCGACCACGCCCTGCCCGCATGCTCACAAGTGCGTCTAGGTCTTGCTCTGCGAACTCAAGAATTCCAGCACTCTTCCCACCGCGATCTGACCGAAGCAAGCCGTCACATGGGTTGCCGAACCCATGCCCCAGTCACAGCCAAGAACCGACCCACCTCTGGGCCTGTTTTCCTCTCCGGGCTTCATGCGGCTCACCTCGCCATCGCATTGGGCATACCAGGGCAGTTCCACGGAAAACACGGCTTCAATGCCCATCGCTTGTGGCTTGCTTGCCTCGGGTGTCTTGGCAAAGCCATGATCACGGCGCAGGGTGCGGCGCAGTTGTTGCAGCATCGCATCCTTGCCGGCAAAAGCCAGATCCTCCACTCGGATGAGGGTCGGATCGCGGCGCCCTCCGGCCGCCCCGCAGGTCACCACGTGGATGCCGCGCTTCACGCATTCGGCCAACAGAAGCGCCTTGTGCGCGCGGGTGTCGATGGCATCGATGAGCGCGTCAAAACCACCCACCATAATCCCCTCGGCGGTGGCCTCCTTGAAGAAGCCTGCCACAACGGTCACTTCGCATTGCGGATGGATGGCGCGTATGCGCTCAGCCATGACCTCGGTCTTCTGGCGGCCAATCTGGCCGTCCATCGCATGCAGTTGGCGGTTGATGTTGGTTTCACAGATTTCATCAAGGTCAACCAGTGTGAGTTTGCCGATGCCTGAGCGGGCAAGCGCCTCAACCGCCCAGGAGCCTACGCCACCAATACCCACAACTGCGACGTGGGCGTCGTGAAAATGGTTCAGGGCCGATTCTCCGTAGAGACGGGCAATGCCACCGAAGCGGGGATCATGTGATTCAGTCATTTCAAAAAACTACCTAGAAACATGGACGAGCTATCGTAGTATTACAATACTCTGCCCATCCCTTACCGCTGCCACATTGTCTCATGCCGCGCAAAGACTACCAGATCCCTGTCTCCTTTACCCACCGCATCGTCTACACCCGCGATGCATTCAACAGAGAGAACCCCGAACTCGCCGATATTCTGGCCGAAGGTGGCGGGCGGCGCGCATTGGTAATCATGGAGTCCCCCGTGTCTGAAGCATGGCCCGAACTGAGCCAAGATGTGGCCTCCTACTTTAACGATATCGACGTGGAATTGGTTGGCGTCCGCATGCTGCCCGGCGGTGAAACCGTGAAAAACGACGACCTCTGGGTGCGTGAAACCTGGCAGGCCATCGACCTCGCCCATCTCGACCGCCACTCCTACCTGATTGCCATCGGTGGTGGCGCCTTTCTGGACGCCATCGGCTACGGGGCCGCCACCGCTCATCGCGGGGTTCGCTTGGTGCGCTTTCCCACCACCACTCTCTCGCAAGACGACAGTGGGGTTGGTGTCAAATGCGCGATCAATTCCTTCGGCAAGAAGAACTGGATCGGTTCCTTCGCCGTGCCCTTTGCCGTCATCAACGACTTCAGATTCCTTCACACCCAACCCGAAGAAACCCGCCGCGCCGGACTGATCGAGGCAATCAAGGTGGCGTTGGTAAAAGACGGCAGTTTCTACGAATGGATCGAGGCGAATATCAAGGACCTCAAAGCCCTGGTCCCCACAGCGGTTGAAACCTGTGTTGAACGCTCAGGCATGCTGCATGCCGAACACATCGCCACCAACGGAGATCCGTTCGAGAGCGGTTCCAGTCGCCCCCTCGATTACGGCCACTGGGCCGCTCACAAGCTTGAGGCCCTTACCGATTACCGGCTCTCACACGCCGAGGCGGTGGCTGTCGGCCTGTCGCTGGACACACTTTACTCGGCACGCATCGGTCTAACCGACGAATCTCTGGCCATGCGGGTAATCGAAGTCATCTCCCGGCTCGGACTCCACACCTACCATCCCGGCCTGGACTGGGCCGACGAGGACGGCAACCGCCGGGTATTCGAGGGTATCCACGAATTTCGCGAGCACCTCGGAGGAGAGCTCACCATCCTCATGCTCAAGGGGATTGGCGAAGGTGTTGACGTTCATGAGATCGACCTCGAGGTCATGGCCAACTGCATTGAGAAGCTCAAAAGCTTGGCGAATGCTTGATTGCCCATTCTGATCATTGTGCCCACACTGCGGCCGTGAAGGTTCTCATCACGGCTGGCCCAACCCGGGAGCCCATCGACCCGGTGCGATTCCTGTCCAATCGCTCCTCGGGCAGGATGGGATACGAATTGGCCGCCGCTTTTGTCCGCGAAGGCCACGAGGTCCTCTTGATTTCCGGGCCCACCGCCATCGATGTCCCCGAGCGCGCCGACTTCATCCCCGTTGAGAAAGCCGCCGACATGTACGAAGCCGTCGACCAGCATCTAAACCGCATGGACATTGCCATCTTCGCTGCCGCAGTCGCCGACTACTCCGTGGCCAATGTCGCCGATAACAAGATCAAGAAGGATCCCGATACCCTGACTCTTGCATTGGTCAAAACCCGGGACATCCTCGGCAGCGCGCGCAGTGACATGAATTTTACAGGAACCCTGATCGGCTTTGCCGCGGAAACCGAAAACCTCGAGCAATACGCTCGCGAAAAACTCACCCGCAAGGGCTGCGACCTGATCATTGCAAATGACGTCTCCAAACAGGGCATCGGCTTCGAGTCCGATAGCAATGAAGTGCTGCTGGTTCATTCCGACCATTCCGAAGCCCTTCCGAAAGCTTCCAAACACGACCTGGCGCACCAACTTGTCCGCACCATTCTCGAAATCCATCTCCACAAATCCGCCCCCGCAGGATGATGTCGGGCGGTCACAGACCACCGCCAGAATACCCTGTAAACATTCAACCTTTGCCATCATGATGACAGATCTGGAACTTGCTCTTGAAGCCGCCACTAAGGCCGGGGAACTGCTGCGCAGTCACTTCGGCGAGGACTCGGCTGTTGACGAATCCAGCCATCACGACATCAAGCTCGCCCTCGACAGGGAGTCCCAGCAACTGATCACCAACATCCTGCTCGGCGCAAGGCCTGACGATGCACTTTATGGCGAGGAGGGCATTGCTGGCAAAGAGGATGCCTCCCGCCAGTGGATTGTGGATCCCATCGATGGCACGGTGAACTACTTCTACAACATTCCCCACTTCTGTGTGTCGCTCGCGCTACGCGTCGATGGCGAAATTATCCTCGGCGTGATCCACGATCCAATGATGCAGGAAACCTGGACGGTGGAAAAAGGATCCCCTGCACGCCTCAACGGCAAAGTCATACAGGCCAGTGCTCGTGAAAAACTCGAAGAGGCGGTGCTGTTTGTCGGCTGCGGCAAGGATGAGGATGCTCTCGGTACGGGGCTGGAACGTTTTCGCAAGGGATCATTGCGCGCACGCAAGATGCGGATGATGGGTTCTGCGGCACTGGGCATGGCCTACATCGCCTGCGGCCGCCTCGACGCCTACGTTGAATCGCGCATTTCAATCTGGGATATCGCAGCAGGCCAACTGCTCGTGCAGACCGCCGGCGGCAAGGTTGAACTCACACCCGTCGAGGGCAGAAGTGACGTCTGGTCAATTGTTGCCAGCAATGGTAAGATCCCAATTGGAGAAATCCTCTAAACTCCAAACCACTTCAATCATGACCGGCATCGGCTACGACGTTCATCGCTTCGCACAAGGGCGACCTCTGATCCTGGGTGGTGTCACCATCCCTCACACACACGGCCTTGATGGCCACTCCGATGCGGATGTGCTCTGCCATGCCATCGCCGATGCCCTGCTTGGTGCCATGGGCCTGCCCGACATCGGTCATTATTTCCCACCGACCGATCCGTCCTGTGAGGGCATCTCCTCGCTCAAGATTCTCGAGAAGTGCCGCGAGCTCGCTCGTGAGCACGGGTTTCAGATCATCAACGTGGACTCCACTCTCATCGCTGAAGCTCCCAAGATCCTGCCACACCGACAGGCCATGCAAGGCCACATCGCCAACACTCTCGGCCTGCTACCCAAGCGTGTGGGCATCAAGGCCACCACCAATGAAACCATGGGGTTTGTCGGCCGCGAGGAGGGCATCGCAGCAATGGCCGTTGCCCAGGTGGAGGAAGTGTGACGGGCCCGGTCACTGCCGCAGCGGCGCACTGCGCCCCGAGGCAAGGGATTGATCCAGCAAGGCCTTCATCTCCTTCACCTTCTCCGGGTGCTTGAAGTAGAGATTGGTGGTCTCACCCGGATCCTCTGCCAGGTTGTAGAGCTGGCCGGCGGCATCGGGTGCGGTGTCCTCGATGATGTATTTCTCGAGCCCCTCCAGAAACTGGCTCTTGCGCCGGTAGTTGTTGCCGCCAGAGCCCTGATGATCGAGATACTTCCACTGGCCCACCCGGATCGAGAAGTGCTTCGACCAGGTTTGCTGCAGGGTATAAGGACGAATAGGCTCATTGCGCTCAATCCCCTTGAGCACGGGCAGGATATTGTAACTATCTTGCGCCGCATCGTTGGGAAGTTTGGCTTCGGTGAGAGCAGCACAGGTGGCCATGATGTCCGTGAGGCTGACGGTCTGCTTGGAGACACTGCCGGCCATGATGCCCTCGGGCCAGCGCATCAGCAGCGGCACCCGGTGCCCGCCTTCCCATTGGTCGCGCTTCATACCGCGCCAGGGACGCGCTCCATCGTGTTCGTAGTCATTGCGCATGTTGACCACGGTCGGCACCTCAGGTCCGTTATCGCTGGTGAGGATCAAAAGGGTGTTACTGGCTAGATCGTGCTCGTCGAGTTTGGCCATCAGCTTGCCGACAATGCCGTCCATCTGCAGGATAAAGTCGCCGTGCGGACCCGCCCGGGACTTGCCACGGTATTCGGCCGCAGGAATCGAGGGCAGGTGGACCGCCTGGGTCGAGTGCAAGAGGAAGAAAGGTTTGCCGTCATCGCGCTGGGCATGGCGATCAAGGTAGTCGAGGCTCTTCTCAAGAAACTGGTTGTCGATTTCCGCAATATCGAAGTCCGCCGCGATGAGCCCCTGACGGAAATCGCGTGTGTAGACGTTGTTGGGATAGGCGTCGCGCTCGACCAATTTGGTCGGTGGAACCGGAATTCTGTCACCATCAATGAATGCATAGAGCCAATCGGTGGTCGGGCAACAGGCGGTGCCAAAGAACTCGTCGAAGCCGTGGTGGATGGGTGCATCAGGAATGGCGCGACTGTAGTCGATGCGCCTGACCCCCTCGACACCACCTTCCCGGATGCGCTTGCCATCCTTGTCGAAAAAACTGAGACCAATGTGCCATTTTCCAAACATGGCTGTATGATAGCCCTGACCCTTTAGCAACTCGGGAAGAGTCAGGCGCTCCTTCTCAATCATGCAGGGGCCGCCCACACCGGTGAAAACGCCAAACTTTCCCGTGCGAAAGGCCATCCGGCCGGTCATCACACTGTAGCGTGTGGGCGTGCACACAGTGGCCGGACTGTGGGCATCGGTGAAGCGCATGCCCTCGGCGGCCAACTGGTCCATTCGTGGCGTGTTGACCTTGGCTTTCTTGTTGTAGCAACTGACGTCACCGTATCCGAGATCATCAGCAAGGATCAGCAATATATTGGGCAAGGCTTGCTTTTGATTCACCTCCTGGCCGATGGCCGGACCACCAGCAATGGCCAGGCATGCGGTGATGTGAATGAGCAATTTCATGAAGCTGGATTGGAGCGAAAGCATCGTAGAATGGCATTGTGAACATCCGTGGCCGTCTCAACCACATCATCCGTGCCAAGCCATACCGGCTGTTCGTTTTCGGGAACCCGGTCTCGGCCGTGCGACCCTTTCACCAGACTGGCATCGAGCGGTATGACTTCTAGTAAGGCACGCATGCCGAGCTTCTTCTTGAGTAGGAATTTGGCGATCTGCCATTTGGGCAGGGACAGTCCGGGATCGAGAAAGAGCTCGCAGGGATCGTAGCCGGGCTTGCGGTGAATGTCCACGCAGCGGGCAAAGTCGGGTGCCAATGCATCTTCCAGCCAGTAGTAGTAGGTGAACCAGGCATCGGGGCCGGAGACGGCAACGAAGTCCCCTGCCCTGCCAAGACCATTCATGCTGCGGACTTCATCCACGCCATCGGTTTGATCTAGCAGGGCTTTGACTTCGTCACGGATGGAGTCGTCATTGACGTAAACGTGCGCGACTTGATGATCGGCCACGGCAAATGCCCGGCAGCCACCGACATCGAGCGTCTCACGCCCGAGCTCATCCTTGATCGAAAGCCAGCCCTTCTGACGAAAGAGGCGATTGAGATGGATTGGGCTGCTCACGCGCGAAATACCATACTCCGAGAGGATAACCACCTTCACGCCACGCCCTTCGTAATAGTCGATGAGGTCGCCAACCACGGCATCAATCTCGCCCAAGGCATGCGGCACCTGTTCGCTGTCCGGTCCATCCTTCTGCAACACGTAGTCGAGATGCGGCAGGTAAATGAGAGACAAGGTGGGAGCGTGTTTGCGCTCAACCCATTTAGCGGAGTTGGCAATCCAGCGTGAACAGGGGATACCCGCAGCAGGCCCCCAAAAGGAAGGAAAGGGAAATGCACCCAAGTCGCGCTTGAGCTCGTCTCGCATGGCCATGGGCTGGGTGTGGATATCGAAGACCTTGCGACCATCTGCCGGATAGAGCGGGCGCGGGGTGATCGAATAATCCGCGGTGGAATGCATATTATACCACCAAAAGAGCTTGGCGCAGGTAAAGTCAGCCACTTCCTTGCGAAGCTTCTCCCACAACTTCTCGCCCTGCACCAGGTGATTGCTTTGCTTCCAGAAACGGACCTCGGCGCATTCGCGGTCGTACCAGCCATTGGCGACGATCCCGTGCTGGTCGACGTCCTTACCGGTAAGAATGGAGGATTGAGCCGTGCAAGTGACCGCCGGAAAGGCCGGCTGATAGGACTGGCAGCCGTGTTTTTGCGAAAAATCTAACAGACGAGATGTGTGCTCTCCAATCAAGGATTTGGAGAGACCGACTACATTGAGAACTGCGACACGCATGAGCTTGGATGACTCCCGATGGAATCATAAGTGCCGAGCTTGGGCAGATTCCCTCTGAAATCAACCCTCCAGAGAGCTTGTAGTGTTTCTCAGAAGCATGGGCAGAAGGCCGTGCCGGGTATCCTCTGGCCCACGTGCAGCGCAACATCCAAAATCAAGCCCTGGTGTTTTGGCTGAATAATTTTGGGAAACTGCTCTCATCAGGGCATGGCAGCCCCAACCTTGACAGCTTGGCCGATTTCGCCCCGTATATCGGCCATCATGACCCGCAAGCTTCTCGCCCTTACCGCACTTTGCTCCTCTGCTGTCCTGGCCCACCCAGACCACGATACCAAACCCGGAGAATCTCCCACACACGCCGTCTTCACCGGCAACGGCCAATGGACCTACGAAGTCGTTCCCGGCTGGGGTGCGCTCCCCGAAGGCAAATCCCTCGGCCCCACCCACGGCACTGTTCTGGTGGAAAAGAATGGCACCGTCTACTTCTGCACGAACTCGGAAGAATCCATCATCGTTTGGAACGAAGAAGGCAAATACCTCAAGTCCATTTCTCCCGAAACCCGGGGCTTCCACGCCATGGACATGCGTGAGGAGGATGGCAAGACCGTGATTTATGGCGCCCAAAACAGCAAAGAGCACAACCGGGTGGCCAAGATCGACACCGATGGCAAACTGCTACTCACCATTCCCAACGATAAGACCGCAGAAATTGAAAAAGGATGGAAAGGCATCACTGCCGTGACCGTTGCGCCCGATGGCTCCATCTTCGCCGCCATGGGCTATGGCTCCAACCTCATCCATAAGTTCGACGCCGAGGGCAAACACCTGCTCACCTTCGGTGGACGCGGCAAGGAAGATGGCAAGTTCGCCACCTGTCACGGCCTGACCATCGACACCCGCTTTGAAGAGCCCCGCCTACTGGTGGCCGACCGCGAAAACCGCCGCCTGGTCCACATGGATCTGGACGGCAAGTTCATCGGAACCCACGCCAGCCACCTGCGCCGCCCCTGCTCCTTCAGCTGGCACGGTGAGCATCTGGGTGTGGCTGAACTGGCCGGCCGCTGTGTGATCCTCGACAAAAACGGCATCCCTGTGGCCTTCCTTGGCGATCAACCCGATCCCAAAAAGCGCGCCAACTTCAAGGTTCCCAACTCCGACCAGGTTCCCGGGATCTTCACCGCTCCCCACGGCCTCGGCTTCGCTCCCAACGGCGATCTTTACGTCCAGGATTGGAACATTGACGGCCGCATCACCAAGCTTAAGCAGAGAAAATGACATCAGCATGCGTGGGCGTGCACCCTCCACAAGGGTAGCGTTCACCCCATTCTTGGTTCGGTCCTGTAGTCCACTCAAGGCAACCCGAACCCCTAGGGGTTCGGGTTTCATTTTGCTCAAGCGTGAGGCCTTTGCCAGTTGAGCAGTCTCTGCCACCGCTGCCTTCCGATTCATGAATGATCGTGGCAGCGCTAACATTCTAGAATTCACAGTGCCCAGGAGTGCGCGCAAAGGCAATGACGTCGCGAATGTTGTGCATGCCGGTGACAAACATCAACAGGCGCTCGAAGCCCAGCCCGAAGCCGGCATGCGGCACGGTGCCGAACTTGCGCAAGTCGGCATACCAATCGTAGTGCCCGGGATCGATGCCGTGGCGCTCGAAGTTTTCGAGCAACACGTCGAGGCGCTCCTCGCGCTGGCTGCCTCCAATGATTTCTCCGATACCGGGCACCAACACATCCATGGCCGTCACCGTCTTGTCGTCCTCGTTGAGGCGCATGTAGAAGGGTTTGATCTCCTTGGGGTAATTGAAAACGGTCACCGGACACTTGAAGTGCTCCTCGGTGAGCCAACGTTCGTGCTCGGACTGGAGGTTGTGGCCGTATTGGACGGGATATTCGAATTTCACGCCACTCTTGATCAGCAAGTCCACCGCATCGGTGTAGCTGATGCGCTCGAAAGGGCGATCCTTCACGAATTCGAGTCTCTCCTTCAGGCCCTTGTCAACGAAGCGGGCAAAGATATCCAAGTCGCCTTCCTGATGCTCAAGCATCTCGGTGACCAGGAATTTCACCATGGCCTCGGCCACATCCATGTCACCCTCAAGGTCACAGAAGGCCATCTCGGGCTCCACCATCCAGAACTCGGAGGCGTGGCGTGACGTATGGGAGTTCTCGGCTCGGAAAGTGGGGCCGAAAGTGTAGATGTTGGAGAGCGCGCAGGCAAAGGCCTCGCCTTCCAGTTGACCTGACACGGTAAGGAATGCGCGTTTGCCAAAGAAGTCCTCAGCGTCATTGGCAGCGTCGTGGTCGGGAAGGGTCGTCACCCGGAACATCTCGCCGGCTCCCTCGCAATCGCTTGCGGTGATGATGGGCGTGTGCACGTAGAAGAAGTCGCGCTCCTGAAAGAAACGGTGGATGGCATAGGCCATGCGGCTGCGCACCCGAAACACAGCCCCATAGAGGTTGGCGCGCGGGCGCAGATGCGAAATACTGCGTAGAAACTCAGGGGTGTGGCCCTTCTTCTGCAGCGGAAAATCATCGGGGGCTGCGCCAAGCAGCTTGATCTCGGTGGCCTGCATTTCCCATTTCTGTCCCTTGGCCGGGGATTCCACCAAACGACCCTTTACCTCGATCGAAGATCCGGTGCTCATGTGATGCAGATCATCGCTTCCAGGCATCCCGGAATCGGCAACCACCTGCAGGTTCACCAGACATGAACCGTCGTTGAGTTCGATAAAAGAAAAAGTCTTGGAGTCGCGACGGGTGCGTACCCAACCGGCCACGTGGATTTCTTCTGTCGGTTCTTCGCGATGCAGAACGTGCTTGATCAGCGTGCGCATGGCCTTTGGTAGTGCCACCTTGCGGGCCTGTCAAAGCGACTTGTGGCTGCCGTCGCAAAGCGCGCCATTCTGGCTGTGCTTGCACTGGCACCAGTAGATGGTGCCCTTTTCTTCCACCTCGTGTTTCACCGGCGCGATTCCGGTTCCCTTGTGGGAGCCATCGCAGAAAGGAGGCGTGGATGAACGCCCACAGGCGCACCAGAAATGGGTGCCGGCTTCGACCTCGAGAGCCAAGGGCTTGGTATCGCAGATGATGGGCTTTTCAGTCATGAAAAAATTCAAACACTCCCAGCAACTCAGGGCGAGACGTAAACCATCAAATTTTCGACATCCTCCCCAAGACCGGGCCACTGCTCGGCCTCGTCTGTCACCGGATCAAGGCCACCACACTGATGGGCTATGGGCAAAAGCCAACGCAAGTGAAGCCACCGGCGACAGGCAGCCAAGGACCAGAGAGAATCGGATCGATACGCAACGGGAGATGGAGAGCAAAGGACTGATCTGGAATCGATTGGGAGCAACTACTTAAGGCAAATTAAATGAAATCTGGGCGCTTTAGGTCCGAGCCCTACTTCCTTGGCATGCTTTTGCCTGCGTCATTTCGTCCCAAGCAAACCAATGAAGCCCCTTGAGAGTCGTGAAAAGGTGATTGTCTCGACCGTGATCCAACCCTACCTTGCATCTCACGCAGACCATCGGTATCGCCAGTTTGGCATCCTCTCTGCATTCACTACATTGACACCATGGGAATTTTCAGCAAACCCAGCCTAGAGAGCCTCAAGAAGCGCGATGACATGCCCGAAGGCCTGTGGAGCAAATGCCCCAGCTGCGATGCCATGATCCACAACCTGGAACTCGCCCAGCATCATCAGGTCTGTCACCACTGCGGCCACCACTTCCTGATGGGCTCACGCGAGCGCATTGCACTGCTCGCAGATGAGGGCTCCTTCAAAGAAACCGACCCGGACCTTATATCTGCCAATCCACTCGGCTTCGATGGCTACCCCGAGAAAATCGAGAGCCTGGTCAAGAAAACCGAACTCAATGACGCGGTCGTCACTGGCAAGCTTAGCATTGGGGGTGAGAAAGCCATGATCGCCGTGATGGACTTCAAGTTTTTCGCCGGCTCCATGGGCTCGGTAGTCGGTGAGAAAATCACCCGTGCCATTGAAACCGCCATTGCCGAAAAACGCGGCATGATCATTGTTTCCGCCTCCTCGGGTGCACGTATGCAGGAAGGCATGCTCTCCCTCATGCAAATGGCCAAGACCTGTGGTGCTCTCGCCAGATTATCCGAGGCTAAGCTGCCTTACATCTCGGTCATGACCCATCCGACCACCGGCGGCGTCACCGCCTCTTTTGCCACCATAGGTGACATCAATCTGGCCGAACCCAAATGCATGATCGGCTTCGCCGGTCCGCGCGTGGTCAAGGAGACCACCCACCAGAACCTGCCTCCCGGTTTTCAGACCGCCGAGTTCATGCTTGAGCATGGCCTCATCGACTCCATTGTCACCCGCTCCAAGATGCGCGACAAGCTGGCGACGCTGCTCGGCTACATGATGCCGCACTGACACCATCGGCCTCCATCTGAGATGGTGGACAATCCACCCATGAAGACCCGCAAGACATCCGCACTGTTTGTCGCGGGTTGCATGTTTTGCGCGATGGCTGTGGCCGACGATACGCTTTATCCGCCTATCAACGGTCAGGAGGACGACAAAGCTCCGACTCTGCCCGGCCGCCCTATGGGCAACAAGCTGTTCTACCTTCCCACTCACGACGAGCCGGCCACGCCTGCCACCTGGGGTTACCGCTACAGGCAAGTGGAACTGACCTCCAAGGACGGCACCCGTCTCCACGGCTGGTGGATTGACAGCAAGAACAAGCCGGCTTCAGGCACAGTGGTGTTTTCGCACGGCAATGCCGGCTCGATGGGTCACCATCTGGGTTTTGTGATGTGGTTGGCCCAGGCTGGTTACGACGTGTTGATCTATGACTACCGCGGTTACGGCAGGTCCCATGGCAGCACTACCCGAAAAGGTATTGTGGAGGACGCGCGTGCCGCTCTCGAATACGCCGGCAACCAACCTGCGGGGCGTGACCCAAGAATCATCTCCTATGGCCATAGCTTGGGAGGTGCCAAATCCGTATCGGCAATTGCCCAAGGCAAGACCAACAACCTGCGTGCGGTCATCACCGATGCTTCCTTTGCCTCTTACCGGGAAATGGCTCTCATCATCGGCGGTCGATTGGCAGCAGATCTCGTCAGCGACGAACTATCACCCGTGCATGAGGTCGCCAAGATCAGTCCGCTACCGCTGCTTATCATTCACGGCAAAAAGGATCCGGTGGTCCCCTTCTCACAAGGACTCAAACTCTATCGTGCCGCTGCAAAACCCAAGACAATGTTTAGGGTCGATGGTGGCCTGCACGGTGACAGCTTGTTGCGCAACCAAGGTGAACACCGCAAGAAGATGCTCAAGTGGTTGGAGGAGACACTCAAAGATTAGAGTGCCTATCAGATGTCATTGCCAGCATCAGCAACCCATCACCTTTTTACTTCCTATAGCGGGGCGCTGAAGGTATTTTGCATAGGATTGAAAAAGCAAATTCTTGGCATACGGAGCGAACATTAGGCTCCCTCATGGCGATCTAAAGATGAAAATATGGTTGCGCCCACCAGAGTCAAATGTAGTTGTTAGAATCTACATGGAATTTAAAAGAGAAAATTTCTAACACCACTAGGGTGAAAAAGAACATTCCCAGCAGACAAGGCTTTGCACTCGTCGCCACGATTTCAATCCTGGCGATCACTGTGTTGCTTGCGCTGGCGATGCTGACATTATCGACAGCAACAATAAAGACACGGAGCCTGCAAAATGCGGAGGCCGAGGCCAGGGCAAACGCGAGGATGGCGTTGATGCTGGCCATCGGAGAGCTGCAGCGATCGATGGGTCCGGACGGGAAAGTGACCGCGCCAGCGGCGATCCTCGATACGGATCCGGAGACTTCAGAACTCGAGGGGGTGGCGCATCAATTTTTGACAGGAGTGTGGACCGCGCGCTCCGAGGCCCTGGGGACAAAACCCAGCTATAACCGCGCCGAACCCTTCGAGCGCTGGCTGGTATCTGGCAGCGACCCGGAAGAATTGGAGCGCCTCGAGTTTGCAGGGACGGGATCACTTCAGGAACCGGTGCAGATGGTCGTGTCTCCCGCCAAGAAGGGGGAAAGCGACCAGCAGGTGGTCTATGCCGGCAAGGTAGGCACGAACAAGGGCGCCTACGCCTGGTGGGTGGCAGATGAAAACACCAAGGCCCACGTCGGCATGCGCGACGAGATGGCCCGCGATGGCCGCGCGGTGGTGGGAGACCTGCTGGCAAGTCAGGCCACACCTGGTGCATATGGGATCCGGGCCATCCCGAACTTCGCCGACTTTCCGTCGAACACCGAACTCTCCGACAAGGTGATCAGCCGCCAACTGATCGAGTTATTGGAGAAAAACGAGCCGCAATCTCCGGCCCTGTTCCATGACCTCACCCTTCACTCCGAAAGCGTTCTCGCCAATGTGACCGATGGGTCACTGCGCAAGGACCTCAGCCTTTTCCTCGAGCGGACGGACATCAACTGGCTTGAGGGCTGGGGCTGGCCAGAAGGAAAGAAACGGGAACCACTTGGTCCCCTGGGTCCCCGGGGCCAGATCGCCTTGAGCGGGCCCAAACAATACGATGTGCTCTCGTGGAAATCGCTGCATCACTGGGCGAACATGCACAAACGCCAGATCGGCAGCGGCAACTACTTCCAAATGGATGCGATGCGCAACTACACCTCCGCTTTTGACCCGGTCTCCAACCCAGCTTGGAATTCCGGCGTCCTGCGCCTCGCCCCGGTAATGACGCGAATGCAGATGATCCTATCCTTCGGTGTGACAAACAAAGGCCCGAGCCCGAACGACGGGCACTTCAATTATGACCTCTTCATGTACAGCTACCCGGTGCTGACCCTGTGGAATCCATACAGCACTGCACTCATGGTGGACCAATGGAGCGTCTTCCTGCACACCCTTCCGCTGGAACACACCATCTACAAGAACGGCCAGAAGCACAACGTCACCGGGCGCGGCAGCCGGAACGGTAAATATAATTGGGGATGGCCGCATGGAAATATGGTGATGCGATTTGGTGATGCGGGCACGCCCGGAATTGTCCTCGAGCCCGGAGAGGCCAAGACCCTGACCTTCATCACTTCCTCATCGGGCGGTTTCCACGCCCACAACATGGTGGAGGGGGTTCAGCCATGGTTGCCACCGGGCCGCAGCAACCCGCGGGGGCATCTCGGCCAGCAACGCCACCTCGGAGCCATCACCGCCCGTCCCACTGACCGCATCGAGATTGAGACAAGCGGGTCGAGTTGGCACACCAGCTCGAGTTCCTACGGCCGTTTTCAGACCACCTTCGGGTTTCGTTGTGAGCCGAAGGCAACGCATCGGGGCCATCCGGACCGGTTCAGGCGCCAGATGTTCTGTGGCCAGGTGTGCTGGCGGCGCGAGCTGGATCAGGGCAACCCGGTGGCGGACTTTATTTCGAAGACAAACTTCCCAAGCCAAACCCTCCAAGACCTCGACAATTCAGCTCAACCGTTCATCCACCTCGACGTGCGCTTGAAGACTCTGGATGAGGTGCAGGTCCCCAACAAGACGTGGCTACACACCCTGCCCGCGCATCCCTACGTTTCAGCAACCTCCACCCAGAAACACGGACGGCTGGGGGTTGACAACGCAACGACCTTCTTCGCTCATCCCTACACCGTTGCCTTCGAGCAGATCAACGGCTTGGAAGGTGTCATTCAGAACCGGCCCTACTTTGGTCCGAGCAACCGCCCGGGTGGCCGCAGCCGGATCATTGCGCAGGACATCCCGCTGGCTCCGCTCACCTCGCTGGCCCAGCTGCAGAATCTTCCACAATACCCGATGGAAGCCCTGAACTGGAGTGGCTATTACTTCCAGAACCACGCCATCGGCAATTCCTTCGCTTCGCCAGGCCTGCGTCCGGACGAGATCAAGGAGCGGTCTTTTCCGTTCTATCTGGGCGAGTACTTCGCGTGGCAAGGCGGTGACCTGGCCGGCAATTTCTACCACGACTGGACTTGGTTCAACAATGCGGACTACAGCATCCGGACGTCCCCGGCGGCGGTGATCGACCGTAGCTATGCGGCCAACCACCTTCTTTTCGATGACTACTTCTTTTCCTCGATCTCTACACAATCGGGGATCATTCCCCGTAGCTACGGCCGAGAGCGGACCGTTGGGCAGGTGGCGCGTGAATTCTTCGAGGGCACCGACCAGCTACCAAATCCGGCCTACCGACCCTACCTCGCAGGCACGCACAGCGATGCGGTTGTCCGCGCTCTTGTCGGGTCTGGCCAAGGGGTCCGCGCCGAGGCTGCCGAGCGGGTCGCAGCAAACCTGATAGTGACCGGCGGCTTCAATGTGAACTCCACGTCGGTAGAGGCCTGGACCGCCATGCTGGCCTCGTCCCACCTGAAGCGCCAGGTAACCATGGGTGGTCGCGGTGGCCTGCTGGACGCGGGAGAGCCGGGCCGTTTCGTCGTGTCTCGATTCAGCGCCCCACTCGGCGGGCCGGCGGACGCTTCTGCCAGCGCCGAGGAGAACCGCTGGCTCGGCTACCGGGAGTTGACGGAATTGGAGATTCGGGAACTGGCCGAGGCGATCGTCAAGCAGGTCAAGATTCGCGGACCCTTCAGGTCGCTGGGTGAGTTCGTGAACCGGCGCCTGACCACCGATCCCGAATTGGCCCGCTACGGAGCCCTGCAGGCCGCCCTGGAGGACCCGGCGGTAAGCATCAACGACAACTACCGGGAACAGAAAATCACTGCCGCTGACATCGGCGGCATCGGCGGCGCAAAATACAAGTTCCAAGAAGCGGCTCTGGGCTCCCGTTTCCAAGGGACCCCGGCCTATATCTCACAGGCGGACATCCTGACAACCATTGCGCCGGTCCTGAATGCCCGCTCGGACACCTTCGTGATCCGGGCGTATGGCGAAGCCCGGTCTGCCGATGGCAGTGAGGTCACGGCCCAGGCTTGGTGCGAGGCGGTAGTGCAGCGGACACCGGACTATCTGGACACCGCAGATGCAGCTTTTACGGCATGGGACAACCTGACCTCGCCAACCAACAAGACTTTCGGTAGACGCATGCTGATGAAGACCTTCCGTTGGATTTCTCCGGGAGAAGTAAGACTGGCGGGAGGGCTCAGCGCATGAGCCGTCTCCCGGGTATGCTTGGCATCCTGGTTCTCAGCCTCCCGCTAACGCTACAGGGTGAGCAAAAGAGAGCGGAAGTGGAATTCCGGGCAGCACGCTTTGATCCCACGGATCGGCCTTCACCCGAATATCTCGTGGGTCCCGAGGGCGACCAAATCGAAGTGGAGGTTCCGCTGACCTACATCGCAGGCCCCCACAAGGCGCGCCTGCGCGAAGGGGGCTTCCTCGATTTCTGGCAGGGCGGCGAGGAGCCGAAGCTCTCAGTTCGCATCGCCCCTGACGAACTCAAGGATCTACTCCTCTTCTTCATCCCCTCACAGCAAGACTACATCGTGGTAAAGGTGAAGACCGGCGGGGGCCGCATCCGGGGTGGAGACCGCTACGTGGCCAACGCCACCAACCGGGCCTTGGCCTTCAAGTTGGGCGATGGCCAACCACTGGTCGTGAAGCCCGGTGAGGCGGGACTCCTGAAGGGCCCCGGCGGGCAGGATCCGGTGAGCGTGCCGGCCCTTGTCAGCATGAAAAAAGACGAGGGCTGGAAGCTTGCCTGCACGGAGCAATGGCTCTGCGACCCGCGCTTTCGCCGGTATGTCTTCGCCTACATCTCGCCCCGTACAAAGCAGCTTGTCTTCCACTCACTCTCGGAGCGGCTTCAGCGGCCTTAGTCTCCCGGTCAGGTTGCCGGGGCCACGGCGAAACCGGCAACCAGCTCTTGATCATTCACGACAAAAAGGATCCGGGGACGGGGGATGATTACTCGCCGTCCTTCTTTTCCTCTTCGCCGCCGCCACCCTCTGCAGCCTTCTGAACGATATCAGGGGTGTATTTGAGGAAGTAGCGGTATTTGGCGGGCAACGGCTCACCGGCACCAAGTTGAATCTGGAACATTTGGCACAAACCGGCAGCTTCCATAGCCTTGGTGAAACCACGGATCATCTCCTGACCATCGGACTCATCGAAGGTCCTGATGGCATCCTTCATTTCCTGGTCCTTGTCGAGAATGGCAAGCGAGCGCAGCGCGGCATCGCGGGCGATGATCTCGGAGTTGCCGGCATCAGCAGTCAGAGCCGTCTGATAGGCGAGAAGAATTTCATGTGGGGGCCTGTTAAGGCCCTCAAGAGCACGGCCATGACAATAGGCAACCTGGGCACGTTGATGGCCGGGCAAGCGCTTGCCCTTGTAGTTTTCGGCAATCTTGATGGCCTCCTGATTGAGATTGGCACGAATCGCATCCCAGAGCACATAGAGTTCGAGCTGCTGCAGGGCAACCTTGTTGGTCAGGCCATCTTTCTTGTAGCTCTGGAGCGCCACGCGCAGACCCTCCAGATCCATGAGCTTGCGCAGGCATTCCAACTCGTAGAAGCCCGCCATGACACCCGGATTGTTGGGGATGCCGGGATAAGCCCTGCCATAGCGCTTGTACACTGCGGCAAATGCATCCTTGGCCTCGGCATACTTGCGAGCCTCGAAGAGGTCGAGGGCCTCCAGATAATCCTTGGGATCATACAGGAAAATGGAATCGATTTCGGTGCGCTTCTTCACCTCTGGCTCGGCATCGGCAGCGTTGAACTTGTATGCCACTTGGGTCTGGGTTACCGCCATCAGGTAAACCTCCTCGGCCTTGAGGCGGTTGTTCTCCGGGTCCTCGATAATGACGATCACCGCCCGGGGGAATTCAGGCGGATTGGGTTGGGCGTGACTGAAGGTAGCCACCAACAGCATCAGGAGAATCAGGACTTTGGTCTTCATGAGGACAAATTCGAAATCGGTTGGAATGGATGGTTTGGAAACAGGCAGATGAGAATGGATGTTCATTTCTTGTCATCACCAACTTTCCTGGGCTTTACATTGGGATTTGCTTCGTACTGCCTGACGATCTTTTCAACTTCCAGCCACAACTCAAGATCGCCTGAGCGCATCTTGTCGCGGAAACGTCCGGTGAATTGGAGATATTTCCAACCACCTTCGTATGCCCCTTGGCGGTCACCCATCACCGTGTCTGTGCCGGGCTTGTTGCGCATCCACAGGATTTTCATCCAGTTGGTGATGGCAGGCGCGGAGGCTTCGATGATACCCATGTAGGTGGGGTTGGACCAGATCAGGCCATAAGAGGCAATGGCGTCGTCTTCCATCTTACGGGCCTCCTGACTCTGACCAAGCATGAGCATGGCCTTGGCCTTGCGGGTCTTGCTGAAGTTATTCTCCTTTTTAAGGAACTCGCGGGCCTTGGCATCGGCTGCGGCGTAATCCTTCTTGGTCATCAGAATTTCAAGAATGCTAAAGATAGCCTCCTCCTTCAGACCGTTGTCCTCGGTTCCCTGAATAACCTCCTTGAAATCGGAAAGACCCTTATCGAGATCGCTGGGAAGCGGGGAAAGGGCATAAATGGCACCACGACCACTCAGAGCCTCAAGACGGAACTTCTCGTCCTTTCGCTCCAGCACCTCGGTGTAGAAAGGCAAGGCCTCACGCGGGGCAGAGGTGTTCATGCGCAGATAGTCGCCCACGTTGATCAAAATGCTCGAGGCAAGATCCTTGAGATCGAACTGGTTCTTCAGATCGGCAAACAGGTTTTTTACCGTGGCTTGGGCAGCCATCTTTGGCTCACCTTCCTCAGCCTTCTTGGCAACCTTCTCAAAGATGCGGATCACCTCGACAGCGAGCAGGGCGCGGCAAGCCTTCATGTCCAGGGAAACCCCCTTGAAGGCACGGTAGTGATCGCGCAACTCCTCGGGGCTATGGGCCATCATGTAGGCCTCGGTGTAATGAGGAATGGTCTTTTCCATTGCATACACGTCATCGGCAGCGGCGAGTTCGGCGACGATTGCCTGCAGGCGCTCAAGCGCATCCGGAAGGCGATCATGCTCGACGTAGACGGGGATCTGCATCACCGCCATCTGGCGGCGAAGCGGGGAATCACTGCCGTAGGTGTCCCAGAATTTTTGGATGAAAGGCATGGCCTCCTTGATTCGCGCCTTACCCTCGTCGCCCTTGAGCGCGACGCCCTCGGCCACCATGAGATCTGCAATCGAGAACAAGGCCTCAGCGGCGACCACCTCGTGCTCCCAGCGCTCGGCAAGCTTGAGAGCCACCTCATAGTCGGCCATGGCTTCCTTGTTGTTCTCGAGGCTGAGATGCCCGTTACCGCGGAGGTTAAGGGCCTGATCCTCCACGCTGTGGTCTGGAAACTGCTTGATCAGGCGCGTGGCTACTTCGATGGCCTTCTCATTCTCCTCGTTCATGTAATGAACAGTGGCGCGGTCAAGAAGAGCGAAAGGCAGGAAGGGATTTTCATCAGGGTTGCTGTAGGTCTGGATGAAAGAATCCAGCCACTTGGCCGCATTCTCGATGTCATTCATGCGGTAGTAGTTAGCCGCATTGAAATAAGCAGCCGCAACCTTGCTGTCGCTCTCAGGATACTCGTTGATGTGGCGCGCAAGCAGCGGCTTGGCCGTATCGTAGTTGCCAAGATAGAAGTGGGAGCCGCCCAGCACGTGCAGGCAGATGTCATGATCTGGTGTGCCGGGTTTGAGCTGGTCAATCATCTGACTCGCGCTCTCGACACACTCCTCGTAGCGTTGCTCGGCAAACAGGCTGGCAAACATCAGACGCTTGATGGCAGGGGCGTGCTTGGACTCCGGATACTCGGCAAGGAATTTCTGGGCATCGGGCAGGGCATTTGAGCCACCATCCACCATAAAGGCTGTGCGTGCCATGTTGTAGAGATTATCCTCGCGCTTTTCGGCGTGGGGAAAGTAATCCTCGAGTTGACGATAGGCGGCATGCGCACCTCGGACATTACCCTCCTTCTCGTGCATGAATGCCAGAGCCATGAGCTGGACGATCTCAATGGAATTGGCGTTGTCCATTTCCTGCTGAAGACGCGAAACGCGCTTCTCAAGCATTTCTTTTTCATAGGTGGCTCCGCTGACTCTGGAGCGCACCTTGGGCAGACTACCAATGCCTTTGGCCTTGTCCTTTGCGAGATCAATGGCGAGCTCGGTAGTGGGCATGAGTTGATAGAGCATGATGGCGGCACGCTTCATCTCCGCCTTGAGCGCATCGTTGGCTAACTTGAGGATGATTCCGCTAAAGGGATACATCTCATCGTCCTGGGTAATGATGCCGCCCCGGTTCTTCTTGATAAAGTCGACGATGGCTTGTTCATCTTTCTTTTCCATGGCAGCTTCAACCATCTCTCTGAAGCAGTTGAGCAAAGCAGCATCGGGAACGCGGTAGGCGAGCTTGTTTTGCAGCGCGCTCTCGAAGTCCTGATTACCGGGAACCACCTGACGCAGCTTGTAGTAACAGATGGCGCGGCTGATAAAGAAGTCGCCGGAGGAGAAGGAGTCGCGCTTTTGCTCGCGTTCATTGAGGAATTTCTGGAAAAGATCGATGGCCTTCTGCCACTCCTCCTTGGCCATTTCGGCCTTCGCCCACTGGAACAGAGCCCGCTTTTCGAACTCGTTCTCGTTCATCGCATTCTTGGCGTTGGGAAAGTCCTTGTAGCACTTCTCGAAGGAGGCAGCGGCATCGCCATACTTCTTGAGCTTCATCTCACAGATGCCTTTGCGATAGTAAATGGTGCCAAATAGCGGGCCCCATTGTTCAAGGGCCCCATCGGCCTCGTCCTTGATCGCCTGCTGGTTGAAAGCGAGGGCTTTCTCCCACTGCTCAAATTGCATCAGAGTGATGCTGTGGGTCACCAACTCGCCAAGTTGCAGGCCACCAGGGGAATCGGGAACGCCTTTCTGGGCTTTGGCAAGGGGGGCAGCTAAGAGGGGCACCAGGCAAATGGCCGCGACAAGCATGATGTGAAGTGGACGGGTCTTCATGAGCGTTCTGGAGTGGATCGGTTTTGGTGAGGTGTCTGGGAGGGCGACTCAGGCTTGAGTGACTTCAATCTTAATTGCAGAAAAGCCCCGAGATTGTGACATTTCTGGATGATTGGATGATGCTTTTGATGGGCAATCCGGTTGATAAAGTGTGATTCTGATTTGAGGAGGGCGACCATGAAAAGCGCCGCCCGCTATTCGTGGCTGCAAGCCATTGATGCATTCGGAGGGATTTAGTCCGCCGAAGTAAGGTCCGTGAAGGTCACAGAGTTGATACCCAAGCCGGCAAGGGCGTTGAGCACGTCGATGACCCGTTGGTGCATCGACTCATCGGTGGCGTAGATCTGAACCAATGGCGTTTCACCAGCAGCATCAACCCCATCCTTGTAGAGCCTGAGAGCGGCATCCAGGAGGGGAACTTCTCGCGACGAGCCGTCCATGTCCATGGGGGTCTTCTCCTGACCAGTGTAGATGGCGCCCGAACCTTCGATGTGAATGAGCATGGGCTCAATCTCAGGAGGATCAGTGGTTTCGGAAGCGGGGCCGGGCAACTTGAGGCCCAGGTCACTTTCGCGGGGTTTGATGGTGGAGGTCACCAGGAAGTAGATCAGTAGAAGGAAACAGACGTCAATCAGCGATGAGATGTCCAATGCGGGTTCTTCATCGGGGTCGAGTTGTTGTCTCTTATGGCGTGCCATGGGTGATGGAGAGTATGGAGATTAAGGTTCGCGGATGAAAGTGGCGAAGAGCACCTGGTTGACGCCGGCAGCGGCAGCGGCACGCACCGCGACGCGGCCATGCTTGAAAAGGGCTTCTTTGTCGCCGCGAAGATGGAGTCGGGGAGTGATCGAGAGGGCTTCCACCTTGTCACGCGCCTTCTTCACGTAGTCCTTGATCGCTTCCTCGTCGGGAAGAATGGTGAAATCCTCAGCCGTGTAGGTGCCGTCATTGCGGACGTTGACCACGATGCGACCTTCCTTGTTCACCTGAAGCTGTGCGTTCTTAGCGATGGGCGGCTTCACCTCCGGGTCGGTTTTCACGATGATCGCAGTGGCGTTCACAATGAAGAAGATCAGCAGAAGGAAGACCATGTCGATCATGGGCGACATGTCCAATTTGCATTCGTCCTCGCTGCCAGGGGCGGATCGGCGAAGTTTCGAGGAGGGCATGTTTTTGTGGAGGTTGATTTTTAGGACTCCGAACTTGGGAATAGCGAGGCCATCAAGCGGGCCTGATAAACGCTAATTTGGCAGGCCAATTGGCTGAGTGGCTGGATGGCGCGATACTCTAGGATGCGTTTGGTCATGCTACACCCGCGGGGCAAATTTTCCAGCAAATCCCTCACTCGGCGATGCCCTCGGGGATCTTGGCGTAGAGAGTATCGGCGTTGACGGTCGCCACCGCTGCGTTGAGGAGCTCTTCGGTGGTGTGCACACAATCGGCAACCATGGACTGGAAGCGGTTTTTGAGGATGTAGAAGGTCAGAATACAGGGCACGGCGGTGATCAGACCCCAGAGGGTGGTGAGTAGAGCCACCGAGATATCACCGGCAAGAACGGCGGGGTCCGGGGTGCCGGCCGTCTTCAGAGTGGCAAAGGCGCTGACCATGCCGATCACCGTACCCATCAGGCCGAGCATCGGGGCGGTCTGACCGATGACCGAAATGTAGTTGATCCAGGTCATGGTTTTGCGGTTTTCGTTAATGGTGAAATCCGCCATCGCATCTTCGACCATGTCACGACCGAGAGTCTCAGGTTGGGTGGCGTCGATGTTGGGAAAGGAGTAGGCAACCAAGCGACCCAGATAGGACGGATGAGTGGCTGCGAGTTCGATGGCGGAACGCACACGGCAGTTGGCCATGTGATCGAGCAGGGTCATCTTGAGGTCTTCCGGATTAAACTTGGTCTTGGAGAGAGCCAGGGAGTTGTAGACCGTCAACGCGATGTAGGCGACCACGGCGGCTCCGATGAAGATCATGGTCTGGCCGCCGGCCAGAACCCAACGTTGAAGCAGGCTTTCCTGACCACCTTTGGCTTCCTGTGCCAAGAGGTCGGGAGCGGTGAGGGCGAGGGCAATCAGAACGATGGAGACTGCGGAGAGGGTGGGGCGAGGTGATTTGAACATCATGGTTGAATCTCTAGGTGACATCCCAACTCTTTAAATGATGGGCCAACGGGCAAGAAGAAAGTTCTTCTGAAATAGAGCGCATTGAACTGTTTTGTCTTGCATCTGGACCTCTCGCGGCTAGGCAGCGGGTGATGGCCGAATTCCACCCTACCCACCGCAGAAAGCCCTCCTGGTCCAGCAATCTGCTGCGAGTTCTGATGATCTCGGCCGGATGCGCCGCCATCCTGCTGCCCGCCTGGCTACCCAACCGGCCCAACATCCCGATCGAGCGCGGCACGGTGGAAATGATCCAGGCTCTGCTACTTGCAGCATGTGCCGTGGTGATTTTTGGTTCCAGCACGCATGCTGGCCGTTATCGGCCCATGAGCCGTGTGCTGGGCTTGGGCTTTATTGCCGCCTTCATTGGAGAAATCGAGGATTTCGTCTCTGAGATCCTCGGCTGGGCTTTTCCGGCAAAATGGCTGATTCTGGCCATCCTTCTCGTCGCTGCGATCACCGCTGTGCGTCACCGTCATACGACCCTCGACTTTTTTTCAAACCTTGGCCGTCATGCAGGCAGCGGGCTAATCGCCGCGGCACTGCTCATCAACTACGTCTTCAATGTGGTTATCGGCAGTCCCACCTTTTGGAGGGCTGCTCTCGGCCCGGCATTTTCGAGTGAAATTCCACCGATCTGCAAAAGCTACCTTGAACTGCTCGCCTGCTATTTTCTGTTCGTTGGTGCTCTCGGCCTGTCGCTGACAATGGCACGCCGCCCAGACCCCGAAGCTTGAATCGGCTACTCTCTCTCATTTATGTTTCACCTCGTTCTGGTCGAGCCCGAGATTCCCCACAATGCGGGGGCCGCCGGCCGGCTGGCGCTGGCGACCGATTCGACTCTCCATCTGGTGGGACCTCTCGGCTTCTCGCTCGATGACAAGCACGTGAAGCGCACCGGTCTGGACTATTGGAAGGATGTCAGGCTCCGAACTTGGCCCGATCTCAACTCCCTGCGCCAGCAGGCAGACCCGGGGGCTCGCTTCTGGTTGCTAAGCACCAAGGCAAGCACTCCGCACTGGCATGCAAGGTTCAAGCCCGGTGACTACTTGGTCTTCGGCCGCGAAACCAGCGGACTGCCTGCCGATTTGGTTGCCGCCGAGAGCAAACAGGCGCTGCGAATCCCGATGGCACCGGGGGGAACCCGCAGCCTCAACCTCTCGACAGCGGTGGGAATTGTTGTGTACGAGGCGGTCAGGCAGCAACAACCCGAATGGCCATGAGCATGCAATACAACCAATCCGTTAGAGACTTCTTCAAAAGCCCGAAGTGGGGAATGAACCTCTTATTGGGAGGTGTTTGCATGCTCATCCCGCTGATCGGTCAGATTCTGCTCTCCGGTTGGAACATCACCCAGTTGTGGGCAAGGCGCCGTGCGGATGATCCCCCTGCCGATCAGAGCATGGGAGATGCCAGCGCTTATCCGGAGTTCAACTTCGACAATTTCGTGAAATACCTCAGCCGAGGATTATGGCCCTTCTTGGTCCAGTTGATCACGGGTCTGGCCTTTGCTTTCGTGATCATGATCGTGGTCATCGTTGCAGCCATCTTCATCACAGGCATTGCCGCGATCATCCCGGATCTTGGCCTTGTACTGCTGGTTCCGCTTCTACTAATAGGCATTGTCTTCTACCTCGCACTCATCATCGCCTTGAATCTTGTCGTCGTCCCACTCGGCCTCAAGGCCACCCTGACCCAGAGCTTCAATGAAGCCTTAGACTTCACCTTTGCCAAAAATTTCATCGCTCTGATCTGGATGGAATTGATCGTGGCATCCCTCTTCATGTTTGCGCTCGGTATTGCGCTGATGATACTGGCCATTCTCACACTCGGCCTTGGCATGTATTTCGCGATGCCCCCGGTCGTCTTCGCTTGGCAGCACCTGATGAAGCAACTCTACCTGCTGCACCTTGAGCGCGGCGGGATGGCAGTGGTCCTCAGCACCAAACTCGACGATCTGCCCCCCGCTCTGCCACAGACCACCCAATGAGCGCTTGCGGAGTTGCCGATCCGCGTACAAGCCTTGGGCATGCCGATGCGCGCCGCACTCCTTGATTTCGATGGAATCATCGTCGACACCGAATGGGCGATCTACCAGGCCTGGCTGCGCACCTTCAGGGCTCACAATCACGATCTGCCACTCGAGCTCTACACGCGCTGCATTGGCTCGGACTTCGATACCTGGTCGCCCAAGACCCATCTCGAGGATCTAACGGGCAACAGCTTCGACTGGCACGACTTGGATCGCTCCCGCCAAAGGGAAATCGTGAGCGAACTGGAAGGCTCACAAGCCATGCCCGGGGTGGTGGCCCTGCTCGACCGGCTCGATGAAAAGCAAATCCCCGCGGCCGTGGTATCGAGTTCATCGCATCGCTGGGTGGATGGATGGCTGCAGCGTATCGGCCTTGCCGAGCGCTTCCAAACGGTAGTCTGCCGGGGCGACGCGGCGCGTATCAAACCCGCGCCTGATCTGTATCTGGAAGCCGCCAGGCGCTTGCAGCTCGAAGCGCCAAGCTGTCTGGTCATTGAGGACTCCCTGAACGGCGTGAAATCAGCCAAGGCCGCCGGCATGCCGGTGTGGGTCGTGCCAAACCGTGTGACATCCTGCATCGATTTCAAGGAGGCGGATGCGGTGTTTGGCTCCATGTCGGATTGCGCAGCCAAATTCTGAGCCCCAAGCCCATGAAGAAACCATGGGACCCGTGAGACCTATCTACGGGAACAGGCGTCGTCCTCCCGGGACATCGTTGTCAGACTTGCAGACCTGAGGTATCGAACTCCATTACCTTCTTGGAATTCACCGTCTCCTCCCAGGTCACCACATTACCGTCCGCGTAACCGGCATCTCGCCCGAGCAGGGCCAGATAATGGCTGTCGACACTCGGGGCGACCGTTGCCTGAGAAAAATCACCTTCGGTGATATTCTTGTGGAATGTCGCGAAGTTGCGCTGAATGCCAGGCACATAGATATGGTGGAGTGGCTTCTCCAAACCCATTTCCTTGACCATGTAGCGGTCACCATAGAAAGACTTGCCCTGGACACTCGAGCGCAGCATCAGCGGCCCATTGTAATGCGTCTCGAGACTGCCAAGTGAGCCGTGCAGCTTGCAATAGAGCCCATGGTGATCGGGCAGGTTATGACCGTCGAAACGCTTGCCACGGAACATGACCTCGAAGCCATCCCCGTAGTCATAAGTAATCAGCCAATGGTCACGGACGTCGCTCTTGCGGCCATCGGGAAGTTGATCGAGTAGAAAGCGGCGACCATAGCCCGTGGCTGACTTCGGATTGCGACCAATCATCAGGCTCGCCAGATCGATGGAGTGGATGCTGAATTCAATGATCGACTCACCACAGAGGTCTTTCCACTGCAGCCAGTTCTTTAGTTTCGACTCCTGACCCGTCTGCTCGGCCCGCAGATCGAATGCCGGACAGGTACCCTCGATTTCGCCCCAACCCAACGCGCCGAGATCACCGGCAGCGACGCGTTTGGCGGCTTCCTGATAGTGCTCGAAGGCCCGGGTCTGAAAATCGACGAGAAAGCAGCGCTGCTTTTCGGCCGCCCTCTTTGCTGCCGCCTCGATGCGAGCTACGCCCACCGCATCAACAGCAATCGGCTTGGCCAACCATACGTGCAAACCCGCTTCAACAGCTGCCTCGGCCTGCTCGGGATGAAAGTATGGTGGTGAGAGCACAGCAGCGATATCGAGCTCACCCACTTCGATCATCTTCTTAAAGCACTCAATGCCACTGTAGCGGCGATTGGAGGGCACCCCGAACCTTTCGCCCAAGCCGTCGGCGGCATCCTTGAAATAGTCGGCCACCGCAACAATCTCGAAACGCCCATCCTTGATGGCGGTATCACCGACAACACGGCCACGGCCACCACAGCCAATCATGCCAATGCGTAGCTTTTTGCGACCTGATTTCTGGGCTGTGGCGATTTGCGGTAGAGAAAGGGCAGCAGCAGTCAGACCGGCTTTCGTGAGAAAGCCGCGCCGATTGGTGTTTTGGAAGGAATGCTTCATGGAGTGGGTGAGGTTAAAGCCTCTTGATGTAGAGATTGCGGAATTGCACAAGGCTGGCCGCATTGTTGTAGGAGCCATCATCCAGCAGTTGGCCGTGATGTTGCAAGCCAATCGGCCCCGCGGCCGGAACCCCGGGTAGCGCTACGTCCTCGATGATCGTCTTGCCATTGAGATTCACCGTCAGTTTATCGCCGACCATGTAGATGATGAAGCGGTTCCATTCGCCCACCGGATTATCGGCACGCTCCTTGGGAGTAACCCCGGCACGCACTTCGGGCGGCATCTTCATGTCGCGTCGATAGCCATAGACCTCTCCTGAGCCCACCGGCCAGCACCAGATGTTGCATTGGCTCTTGAGCTGGCCGCGCAGCAGGATGCCGGAGTCCGCGTTGGGGGTAGGCGTGGTAATCACCTTTCCTGCGGCGTCCTTCTTGTAAGAACCATCGGACAGAATGGTAGGACAATTATATATGCCGGGTGTCTCGGTAATGCGCCAATCGACATGCAACTCGAAGTCACCGTAACTCTCCTCGGTCCAAAGCTGTTTGTCATCTGCAGTTGGCGCTTCGCTGCGGCCGTCGCAATCAATTACTGAGTCGATGACTGTCCAGTGGCCAACACTTCCGGGGTGCAGCCTCCAGCCATCGAGGTTCTTGCCATTGAAGAGCGAGCTCATG
>JAURCU010000167.1:265-541 GCA_030828305.1 Luteolibacter sp. | reverse complement strand
AGTGAGGGTGCGATGAAGGGTGTCTTGGGTTACACCGAAGACAAGGTGGTCGCCACCGATTTCCGGGGCGAGTCGTGCACCTCCGTGTTTGACGCCGAGGCTGGCATTGCGCTGGACAAGACCTTCGTGAAGGTCGTGAGCTGGTATGACAACGAGTGGGGCTATTCCAACAAGTGCCTGGAAATGGTGCGTGTAGCCGCCAGCAAGTAAGGGCTGCGTTGTTTCGTAAGAGCCGGCTTCACGCCGGCTTTTTTATGCCGGCTTCTTGGTGTCTGC
>JAURCU010000167.1:0-255 GCA_030828305.1 Luteolibacter sp. | reverse complement strand
CAGTCAGTGAGTCTCATCTCGGCGTTTGAGTAACGCGGTACCGTACCAAGTTGCTCAAGTAGCGTGTCGCGGGTTTGGGCATTGGGGGCATAGATAGCGATTTCCCATACCGGCACCTCAGGGCGCACTTGATGCACTTCGAAGCCTTTTTCACCGCGGGCGCTAAGCTCAGCCAGTGTGCTCTGTGCGCCATCTACCGTACTAAATGTTCCGACAATCAAACCAGTCGGCAGAGGCGGTTCGGTGTCACGAAAA
>JAURCU010000166.1 GCA_030828305.1 Luteolibacter sp. | reverse complement strand
TCCTCCTGCAGGTGGTCGTGGTCACCGCGCTGGATGGTGTCGACGGTCTCGTAGGCTTCCTCGATCAAGTTGGAGACGAGCGATTCGTGGGTCTGCTCGGCGTCCCAAGGACAGCCTCCCGGGGCCCGCAGGCGGTGCATGATGGCCCTTAGCCTGTCCAGCTGTTGTGCTGGATCGGGGCAGTTGATCTGGTCTTGGTCAGTCATGTTTCTGAAAGGTTCTTAGTTCTTAGTTCCTAGTTCTTAGTTGTTGCTGGGGTTCTGATTTCGCTCCGCTCAATCCATGAGGTTTGCATGGCCCGCCGGCCATGGGGATCATCAATTGCCAACTCGCCTTGCTCGTTGGCCCTTCGGTCGTTGCTCTGGGGTTCTGGGCGGCGTTAGCCGCCAACTAGGAACCAGGAACCAGGAACTAGGAACCAGGTACACAAAGTTCACTTCTCTCCAGCGGCTTTTTTGAGGATGGCTTTCTCTTCATCGGTCAGGCTCTGAAAGCCTTGGGCGGAAACTTTGTCGAGGATGGCGTCGATTTCGGTATCTTCGCTGACG
>JAURCU010000165.1 GCA_030828305.1 Luteolibacter sp. | reverse complement strand
CACCACATACCATTTCTTGTCGATTTCACTCATGGTCCTGACTGCGTTCAAACGACGTAGGTGTAAATCAAACCAATGACTCCCTGCCAGATGCTATCGGACGCGTTCACGCCGAACACCCAGTCCATTGCAAAGACGATGCCTGCAATGAGGAGGGAAGCAATGAAAACCAAAACCGACGCCTCCTGCAATTGCTTGGGGCCGGGCCAGGTCACGCGCTCCACCAATTCGGTGTAGCTGTCTTTCACATATTCTGCAACGTTTGCCATTTCGCTTCGGTGTGTTTTGCACGGGCAGCAGGACTCGAACCTGCAACCAACGGTTTTGGAGACCGCTACTCTACCAATTGAGCTATGCCCGTAGACGGCGAAAGAAGATGCCCCATTTGGGCACCTTCTTTCCCCTAGATTTTCAATTCAATTCAGGAACCAAATGATCAGCCGATCATCTCGGTCACCTGACCCGCACCTACGGTACGACCACCCTCGCGGATGGCGAAACGCAGACCGGGAGACATGGCCACCCCGTAGATCAACTCCACAGTGATG
>JAURCU010000164.1 GCA_030828305.1 Luteolibacter sp. | reverse complement strand
GGCGACGCGCTGTTCTTCCACCCCAACCTGCTGCACCGCTCGGACCAGAACCGCTCGGCGCAGCGGCGCTGGGCGCTGATCTGCTGCTACAACCGCGCCGACAACGAGCCGGTCGTCGACCACCACCACCCGGGCTACACCAAGCTGTGCAAGCTCCCCGACGCGGCGCTGCTGCAGCAGGACCTCGACCGCGCGCGGCCGCAGCAGAGCTGGCTCGACCCCGACCACGACCACAGCGCACGACGCAGACCCCAATGAGCCGCATCCGCATCGCCGGCGTCAACTTCGACCACTTCCACATGGGCGACAACCTGCGCGCCGCCCACGAGCACCCTGACGCCGAGATCGTCGGCCTGTGCGACGAGCAGCCCGAGCGCATGGAGGAGGCCATCGGCCTCTTCGGCGTGCCGCGCGACCGCGTCTACACCGACGTCGAACGATGCCTGGAGGAGGCCCGGCCCGACGTCGTCGTGCTCTGCCCCGCGGCCGCCCGCCACGGCGAGTGGACCGCGCGGGTCGCGGACTACGGCGCGCACGTGATCGTCGAGAAG
>JAURCU010000163.1 GCA_030828305.1 Luteolibacter sp. | reverse complement strand
CACGGCTTGGAAGTCTTCGAGGGTGAGCTTGATACCGACGGAGTGGGCCATCGCGATCAAGTGAAGAACCGCGTTCGTGGAACCCCCGAGCGCGATGACGGTGACCATGGCGTTCTCAAAGGCGGCACGCGTCATGATGTCGCGCGGCTTGAGGTCGATTTCAAGCATGTGCTTCATCGCTGCGCCCGCCATGAAGCATTCATCCATCTTGAGCGGATCTTCCGCCGGGATGGAGGAAGAGTACGGAAGCGTCATACCGAGCGCTTCGATGCAGCTCGCCATGGTGTTGGCGGTGTACATGCCACCGCAGGCACCAGAGCCCGGGCAAGAGTTGCGCACGATGTCCTTGCGTTGATCTTCGGTAATCTTACCAGTGACAAACTGTCCGTAAGACTGGAACGCAGAAACAATGTCGAGCGTGGAGCCGTCCATGGCGGAGACACCCGGGCGAATGGTACCACCGTAAATCATGAGACCCGGGCGGTTGAGGCGACCCATGGCCATGATGGTACCCGGCATGTTCTTGTCGCAGCCCGGAAGGGAAATGTTACCATCGTACCA
>JAURCU010000162.1 GCA_030828305.1 Luteolibacter sp. | reverse complement strand
TACGACCCCGAGGGAAATCGGCTCGAGTTCGCTACAAAATCGGGCTTAAAGCCATCAAATAGAGTCATCGACGAAATGGGCTACAGCCGCGATGGTGAGGATTAGAGATTCAACGAACCACAAGAACCGAGCAAAAGGTTCACACAACACGAGCCTAATTACTGATCTGAATCACGTTGCTCATCTTACGGTCGCGTCGTAATCTTTAAACGCGCTTTGGAACTGGGCGCACGAACCAGTGACCCGGTACAGAACGCGCCAACGTAGCTCAGTGGTAGAGCAGCTCATTCGTAATGAGCAGGTCGTGAGTTCAATCCTCACCGTTGGCTCCATATGAATACAAAAGCCTTCAGCCGTTCCGCTGGAGGCTTTTTTTATTCTGAAAGACGCCCTTTCATGCCTAAATCTTCGGCTAATATCACGGCACAGTTGGCAATCTGCCAAACATGAGAATCGGAATATCAGCGGAGTCAATCGTTGGAACCAGAACCACATGTGTCAGAAGCGGCGAAGAAGCTTCATGAAAATGCGTTTGTATTCGACGCACATATCGACACTGCCAC
>JAURCU010000161.1 GCA_030828305.1 Luteolibacter sp. | reverse complement strand
CCTTCTGGGGAGCCAGGCGGATGCGTGCGCCGTTGGCGCCACCGCGTTTATCGGAACCACGGAAGGTACGGGCACTGTCCCAGGCAGTGGCAACCATCTCGGCGATGGAGAGGCCACTGGCGGCGATCTTGGCCTTCACCGCATTCACGTCGTAGCTTGTCGAACCGGCGGGGATCGGATCTTGCCAGATTAGATCTTCGGCAGGAACGTCAGGACCGTAGTAATTTGCACGTGGTCCCATGTCGCGGTGGGTCAGCTTGAACCAGGCGCGGCCAAAGGTATCGGCGAAGTAATCGGGATTAGCGCGGAACTTCTGGCAGATCTCGTTGTAGATCGGGTCGACCTTCATCGCCATGTCGGCGTCAGTCATCATCGGCATGCGGCGGACAGTCGGATCGGTCGGATCGATGGGCATCTCCTCTTCCGGCATGTTGATGGGCTTCCACTGGTTGGCCCCGGCCGCTGACTTGGTCAGTTCCCACTCGTAGCCGAAGAGGTAGTCAAAGTAGCCCATGTCCCACTGGGTGGGGTGCTTGGTCCAGGCACCTTCAATTCCAGAGGTGAAGGCGTTGGTC
>JAURCU010000160.1 GCA_030828305.1 Luteolibacter sp. | reverse complement strand
CGCCGTCGGCAATCGCGATGGACAAGGTGCGAATGTGATCCGCGACGACGCGGTACGCCATATCCTTCTCACCGACATCCTCCTTACCGAGGAGACCGGTGTACGGAGCAGCGCCGGTGACGCGTTGGATTTCCTTGAAGATGGGCATGAAAACATCGGTGTCGTAGTTGCTCATCTTGTTTTGGAGCACAGAGGTGAGACGCTCGAAACCCATGCCCGTGTCGACGTGCTTGGCCGGCAACGACTTCAACACGCCACCCTCTTCGCGGTTGTACTGAATGAACACGACGTTCCAGATTTCAAGGCAGTTGGGATCATCCATGTTGACCAACGAGGAGGCGTCGCGGCCACCGATGCGGTCGTAGTGAATTTCCGTGCACGGTCCGCAGGGACCGACGTCACCCATTTCCCAAAAGTTATCCGCGCATCCGAAAGGCATGACGCGGGATTCCGGAAGAAACTTGAGCCAAATGTTTTTCGCTTCGAGATCCGGTTGGAGGCCTTGAGACTCGTCACCACCAAAGTACGTCGCGTAAAGCCGATCAGCCGGAAGCTTGTACACCTCGGTGAGAAGCTCC
>JAURCU010000159.1 GCA_030828305.1 Luteolibacter sp. | reverse complement strand
CGAAGCGACCCCTAACATCACATTTTTAGGGAGGTTTTAGACCAATTTCGCGGCCATGACCGGAGCGAAGCGACCCCTAACATCACATTTTTAGGGAGGTTTTAGACCAATTTCGCGGCCATGACTGGAGCGAAGCGACCCCTAACATCACATTTTTAGGGAGGTTTTAGACCAATTTCGCGGCCATGACCGGAGCGAAGCGACCCCATGTTCATGAAAGTGCTTATTTTTAGACCAATTTGACAAATATCTCATGGTTCATTGAAATTTTTGTCAAATTAAAAAGGGATTCCCCTACCACTAGTGTGATTCGATGTTCTTATATTCATTAAATATGCCACGTGTCCTAATACTATTGATCGACCCATAACCTATCCTAACAACTGAAGATCTTCAATCAAAAACCTATACGCGCCACGAGCCAACCCCAAGCGGCCATGACCGGAGCGAAGCGACTCTCATCTCACAATACTTTTCATTTTCTCAAATACTTTAGAAATTCTTCCAAAATCTAATTGATCCTGAAAAAAATAAAGTTTTACTTTTTACAATCCATGAGAAATCAGATAAGACCCCACTCCGTGA
>JAURCU010000158.1 GCA_030828305.1 Luteolibacter sp. | reverse complement strand
AAGGATGTCCTTGGAGCGAAGCCTCTTGTCATGACGATTCCGATCGGTTTCGAGGACTCCTTTGTCGGAGTGGTCGACGTTCTCGAAAAGAAGGCCTATGTTTGGGACGATTCCGGTCTTCCTGAGAATTTTGAAGTTAAGGAAGTTCCCGAGGATCTCGTTGACAAGTGCAACCAGTATCACGACGAACTCATCGAAACTGCGGTTGAGCAGGATGACGAAGTGATGGAAGCCTATCTTGAAGGTAATGTTCCTGACATTGCCACCATCAAGAAGTGCATCCGCAAGGGCACCATTGCTCTTGACTTCTTTCCGGCTTTCTGTGGCTCGGCCTTCAAGAACAAGGGGGTTCAAAACGTGCTCAATGGAGTTGTTGATTACCTTCCATCTCCTCTCGAGGTGGAGCCCGAGCCTGAGTTTGACGACGAAGGTGAACTGACCGGAAAGTTTGCAACGGTTGATCCGAACGGATCTCTCCGTGCGCTTGCCTTCAAGATCATGGACGATCAGTTTGGCGCTCTGACTTTCACCCGTATTTATTCGGGAACAATGAAGAAGGGCGATACCATTTTGAATACCTTCACCGGAAAAA
>JAURCU010000015.1 GCA_030828305.1 Luteolibacter sp. | reverse complement strand
CGTTTCTTGGACTTCCAGGGCAGCCCACCCTCCAGTAGAGAGTGGAAGGCCAGCATAGCAGCCAGGGAAATGGGATAAAAGAAGAGTAGGCCGGACCAATCGTGCCAGGTGGTGGCGGCCCACTCGGCATTGCCATACTCGGCAATCACAAAGATGGAAATCACCCGCAGGGCATTGCCAACAATGGCCAGCGGAAGCGCACTGGCAAAAAGCAGGGCCTTCTTCCAGAGGGCGATTTTGGCCACGTAAGCCCAGGCCGCGGAAATCATGATCAGGGCCATCAGGGAGCGAATACCACTGCAGCCATGGGCAATGCTCAGGGGTTTCCAGTCGCCCGCTACTGGCAGCACAGTGGTGCCTTGGGTATAGGTCTCGACCCCAAAGAGGCTCGAACCATGATGGGCCATCTGGGTGGCTAGCAATTGGAGGTGGGTGGTGGCTTGCTGGAAGGCGGGTAATGGAATGGCTATCCAGATAAAAAAGAGTGGAAACATCAGAAGTCTGGCAGTCTTCCATCCGCAGTAGAAGAGAGAAGCGCCCCAGAGAATGAAGGGCAGGCCGCCAATCGCTATGCGCGGCTGGTAGGTGCGGTAGGCGGCCACAAAAAACAGGCAGCCCAAAGCCACACTGATTAGGCCCCACCAGCTGCCCACGCCAATGGAGGAGCGGATGTCCTTCAGGCGGTAACTGATGAGCCCGATGATGACCAAGGGAACCAGCTTGCCGTGCTCGTAATCCGTGACTGGGGTCCAAGCACTGTAGAGCCAAACCAGAGCAGAACGGCGGTTGTAATCCGGCCCAAAACGCTCCACAAAGCCGAAGTAATAAAGCACCAGCAGCACCGAGGCCCCGAGCGAAGCCCACAGGAGAGAATGTCCACGCAAACCCCCAGGAGGAGGATCAAGTGGCGTGCCAGACTCGGTGACTTTGTGGCTCATGCGGGGGGGGGGATGTTGAGACTGCTTGAGGGGGAAGCCTAAGGCTACTTGGGTAGCGGCGAGGGTGTCAAGTGGGCTGACAGCTTCGCTGTCGTTCTTAGTTCCTAGTTCCCAGTTGTCCTGAGAATGATGGGCTTTGGGTGGCGGTTTGGAGTGGAAATTTGAAGTGGTGGGCGGTCATAGACCGCTCCTACAGTGGCGATGGGCGGTCATCCGCCTGAGGCGGACTGCCCCTACAGAATGTCGAGGGTTGCGCATGGGCTGGGCTTAGGCTTATCTCCCCACCTCGCTCCATCATTTATGCTAACTCGCAACCACGAAGAATTCCGCATTCAGGCGCTTCAGCTCCTGGATGCTCTTCTGGTATTTCTGGCCTTCTGGTTTGCCTGGGACATTCGCGATGGCGTGCTCAGCCTTCTGGGGCGCAAGGTAGCCGACGAAGAGCTACGCAGCAGCATTTACTGGACGCTTTACATTGCCGTGCCCTTTACCCCCCTGGTGCTGGAGCGCTTTGGTTTTTACCGCTTGCTGCGCGCCAAGTCGGCGGCGCGGTCGGTGGCCCAACTCTTCAAGGGCGTGGCCGTGATGGCGCTCTTCATCGCCCTGTTTGCGGTCTTTGCCAAATACACGGATGTGCGCCGCTTGGCGCTGGGTATAGGCTTCTGCAATTTGGCGCTCTTGCTCTTTATTCGAGACCGCATTACCAAAAACTACCTCAGCACACGCCACGTCAAGCAAGAGACCAAGGAGCGCATCATGCTGGTAGGCACCCGGGAGGAAACTGAGAAACTCCTGCAAGAGCTCGATGAGGAAATCACCGGGGCCTGGAACGTGGTCAGCCACTTCAATGCCGACACCCAAGCGGTCGAGGATCTCTACAACCTGATCAAGGAACACTCAGTGGAGCGGGCGGTATTCGCACCCAAAGGGGTGAGCTTCGAAAAAGTGGCCAATGCCGTGGAGGCCTGCGAACTGCAGGGTATAGAAGCCTGGGTGGCTGCGTCCTTCATCCGCAACCAGATTGCACGCCCGGCCTTCGATTCCCTGGGCGACAAGCCCATGCTGGTGCTGCGCTCCACCCCGGACCTATCTTGGGAGCTGATGTGCAAGGGCGTCATGGACAAAGTGGGGGCCATTCTAATCATCCTTGGCACTCTGCCGCTTTGGATCATCGCCTACATCGGCATTCGCGTCAGCAGTCCGGGCGCACCCGCTCTCTTTTCCCAACAACGCGCCGGCCGCTACGGCATACCTTTCCGCATGTGGAAGTTTCGCACCATGGTGCCAGATGCCGAGGCCCAACTGGCCAAGATCAAGCAAGAACATGGCAACGAGATGGATGGGCCGGTCTTCAAGCTGGGCAAGGATCCACGCATCATTCCCTTCGGCCACTTCCTGCGCAAGTTCAGCATTGATGAGCTGCCCCAGTTGATCAACGTGCTACGTGGTGAGATGAGCCTCGTGGGCCCGCGCCCCCTACCCCTCTATGAAGTCGCCGCTTTTTCCAAGCACACCCACCGCCGCCGCCTGAGCGTGAAGCCCGGAATCACCTGCGAATGGCAGATTGAGGGACGCAATGACATCAAAGGTTTTGAAGACTGGGTACAACTCGACCTCAAATACATCGACAACTGGTCCTTGTGGCATGATTTTGTCATCCTCCTTAAGACCGTGCCGGTGGTGATATTTGCACGCGGCGCCAAATGACGTTCCGCCATTTGGGTTCCTAGTTCTTAGTTCCTAGTTCTTAGTTGCGGCTACGCCGCGTGCGTTTTGACCTGCTTTCCTCGTACTTGAGGAGGTATTTGATGAATCCGCCGATTTTCGAGTGGATCTCTCCAGCAAGATTGTAGATTTGCTCAAAATCATCATCTCCCAGGTATTCCTGATCAATTGCGACATAGAGCTGGCTTTGGACCTCGGAACAGGAACGCTGAGCGTATTTCAGGAATTTGATGAATTCAGGATTACTTCCTCCATCGAAACCTTCAGCAATATTGTGCATCACTGAACCAGAGGCTCTTCGAATCTGATCCTTGAGCCCAAAATCCCGGGCAAACGCGCCCACGCCTGTAACCTCATAGACCAAGCGGGTCATTACACGCCCCATCTTCCAACTCTCAATATCCTCAAATCTCTCAATTTTCATAATATGTTATATATTTAGTCTATAAATTTACATCAACCCAAAAACCCCAATCACCCAAAGCACTCCACCCTTAAACAACTAGGAACTAAGAACTAAGAACCAGGAACCCACCCTTGAACAACTAGGAACTAGGAACTAAGAACTAGGAACCAAATGCCTGTTGCTTCCGCTATTTTCCTGGTTCTGTCCCTCGCCCTGGCCGTTTTATTCGGCGCCCAGACGAACGCATGGGCGTGGGGGCCGGCGCTCTTGCCCTTGATGCTTGCCATGGTGGCGGCGATGGCGGCGCTGATCAAACAACCCAGCCGCATGCTGCATGTGGGAATGGTGATTTTGGGCGGCTTAACGGTGGTCTGGTTTGGGATGCGGGCCATCCAGTCGCCGGTGGAGGAACTCGCACACGCGGATCTGCTGCTTTTGGGCACGGCTTTTGCGGGTTTTGTGTCGGTGCTGGCGATTCAGGAATGCCGCAAGGCGAGCGCGGTTCTCACGGGTGGCATCGCGGCCCTGCTGGTGGCCAATTTGTTAGTGATGGTCATCCAGCTCATGCACCCGGGCTACGCGCCTTTGATCGACAAATTACCCAAACCCGACACGATTACGGGCTTCTTCGGCCATTACAACTACGCCGCCAACTACCTGCTGGTGTCCTCGCTCTGGTTGCTGGGCCAGGCCTGGCAGGGGAAAAGCCGATCGCTGAAAGTCGGCCTTGGGCTTCTGGGCACGCTGGGGATGGTGGCCATCTACTGGACGAAGTCGCGCGGTGGATGGCTGGCGGCCATTGTGGCTCTTGCTTGCTTTGGTCTCTTGATCCTCATCGAGGCCAAACGCAACAAAGCGAAGTGGTTTCCCCTTGCCGCGATTGCCTTGCCCTTTGCCGCGCTGATTCTGATGGGAATCCTGATCAGTGGTTGGCAAGAGATTCAGGCCGCTCGTAGCGACGATGGATCAGGTGATGTCAGTGGCATCTTGGACAACACGGTGCGCCTCAATTATCTGGGGATCGCCGTCTCAACCATGCTCGGCCACACCCTCCTAGGCGGGGGCAGCCAGAGCTACTCTTGGGAATGTTTTCAGCACTGGGACCGCACCACGCACAGTGGCTACTATACCAAACCCGAGTTCGTGCACAACGAATGGCTGCAGGCGGCCACCGATTACGGTCTGATCGGCTTTCTGCTGGTTCTGGCTCTGATGGCGACTGTTGCCATCTCGGCCATCCTGCGGGTCTGCTTCGAGCCCAAGATCACATCCACCAGCGAGCGGCCCGTGCTGCGCCTTGCAGGACTCGCCGCCTTGCTCGGCACGCTGGCGCACACCAATTTCAGTTTCCTCTTTCACCTCATGCCGGGCTCGCTGCTCTTGGGCATGTGCTTGGCAGCAAGTTGCCAATGGCATCGCAAGGACAAGCCCGAGCCGGCAGTGCAACATGGGCAGCGCGGTGTATTGGCCTTTGTCACCTTGATGGTGCTCTTGGTAGTAAGCCCGCTGGCTTGGAAGGGCACGCGCTTGATGATGGTGATGTGGCCGAGTCAGCTCAGCCCCGATCGCGAGGCCCGCGCGGCCGAGCGCAGCAGGGCCCTGGACGAGGGCCTCGACATCTGGCCTCAGGCCAAGCTCCACCTGAAGCGTGCCTACCTCCGCCATGATCTGGCCAACGCCGCACAAGACGAGGCCACCCGCAGACTACTGATGGAAAAGGCCATTGCTGACTACGCCGCCGCCGGGAAGTTGCACCCCTACCTGCCCGAGCCCGCAATCAACCGCGCGATTTTACTGAGCCGACTCGGCCGCGACACCGAGGCCGAAGAGGCCTTCGCCAATACCATCCGGCTGCAAGGTGGCATGGAAACAATATTCCGCGGCCACTATCTTTATGCCGGCCACCTCTTCGGACTTGGGCAGCGAAACTTTGCCGCAAAAGACCCTGCATCGGCCTTGGCCCACCTGGAGCGCGCCGCCGAGCAAATCGAGCTGGCCCACTTCTGGGATGCCGAGGGTCGGCAGCTTGAGATCGACATCCACGAATCCCTGGGGCTGGCCCACGAGTTGAACAACAAGCCGCAGCAAGCCCTGAAGAGCTACACCCACGCGGCCACCATCCATTACGGTAGCGGCCGCCGCGTGCATTTGCGATCGGCCCTTCTCCAAGCCGAGCTGGCCAACCGCCAACTGCTCGCCCGCGAGCCCGCCAAGGCTCTCGGCCTGTTTCTGGAGGCCAAGCAATCCGTGGCCAAGTCCGGCGGCCAACTACCCGCCAACATCGCCCCCGAGAAACGCGCCGAGTTCGTCCGCATGCTGGATGAGCAGATCCGCCGGCTCAAGGAGATCGGGATTGAGGCACGATAGGCGCTGCGCGCTTGTTCCTAGTTCCTGAGATTTTTTCGCGATCTGGAATTTATGCGTTCCAGTTGACGCCGATTTCGTCTTTCATTACTCCCGCCCATGAAAGTCATCAGCGGATCCGCCCACCGCGCGCTTGCAGAGCGCATCGCCGAGAGCCTCGAACAACCCCTGGCCGATGTTCAGGTCACCGCCTTTCCGGATGGCGAGACCTTCGTCAAAATTGACGAAAACATCCGCGGCGAGGACGTCTTCATCATCCAGCCCAGCTGCCCGCCGACCAATCACAACATCATGGAGTTGTTGATCATGGTAGACGCCGCCCGCCGTGCCAGTGCCGAGCGCATTACCGCCGTCATGCCCTTTTTCGGCTACGCCCGCCAGGACCGCAAGGACCAGCCCCGCGTACCCATCACCGCCAAGCTGGTGGCCAACCTGCTCACTTCCGCTGGCGTCAACCGCGTGCTGACCATGGATCTTCACGCCCCTCAGATCCAGGGCTTCTTCGATATCCCCGTCGACCACCTCTACGCCAAGTCCGTGCTCATCGACTTCCTGCGTAAGCGCCACCCGGACACCTCAAACTTGACGGTGGTATCGCCCGACGTTGGCGGCTCCAAAATGGCCCGCGCCTACGCCGATGCCCTTGGCACCGAGCTGGCGATTGTTGCCAAGCACCGCGTCAACGCGACCAAAGTCGAGGCCATGAACGTGATCGGTGAGGTCGAAGGCCGCGATGTGCTCCTGGTGGACGACATGACGGAAACTGCCGGCACCCTCTGCGCGGCGGCAGACATCCTGCGCAAACACGGCGCCCAGCGCATATTTGCAGGAGTTTCCCACGCAATACTGGGCGATATCGCCGAGGAGCGCCTCAACGCATCCGAAATCGAGGAGATCATCACCACGGATTCCACCCCACAGGCCGTTGGCTCCAAGGTCCAGGCCGTCGGCACGGCACCTCTCTTCGCCGAAGCCATCCGCCGCATCAGCCTCGGTGAGTCGATTACCACGCTTTTCGTTGAATAGGGCGGCTGCGCCGCCCATTCAAGGGAGGTTCCTAGTTGCTGGTTCTTGGTTCCTCGTGCTTCTGTAGGGACAAGGACCGAAGGTCCAACGAGCCTTGCGAGATGGAAAATCATCCAATCGGCCTTGGAGGAGGCCGCAGCCATGGTGAATCGAGCAGATGCGAGATCACTCCATGAGCGCCCATCCAATCATGCTGGGCGGTCGCAGACCGGTCCTGTCCACAAAGGCAGCTTCGGTGCCCAACTAGGAACCAGGAACCAAGAACCAGGAACAGGCCCGATAAATCGGGCCAAAACAATTTTTTGACAAGCGGGCCTCCGGGGGCTAAACACCCCGCCCCGCGTTGCTGGTTTCCGTGATCAGGCGCCTCCAACACACTGCTTTTTACCATGGCCAAAACTATCACTATCCAAGCTGAAACCCGGACACGCTCCGGATCCGGCGTGCTCAAGCAACTGCGCCGCGAAGGCCTGCTTCCTTCCGTGATCTACGGCAAGGGTATCGAAAACATCAATCTCAAGATCAACGCGAAGACCTTCCGCGACATCCTCGCACACAGCAGCTCGGACAGCATCGTGGTGAATCTGGAAATCGACGGCAATGAATCGCAAATGGCGTTCCTCAAGGACGTTCAATACGACGCCCTCAGCGGTCAGGCCCTGCATGCCGACTTCCGCGCGATTGATTCCAAGACTACCATTACCGCCAACATCCCCATCGTTCTCACGGGCACAGCTGCCGGTATCAAGGCAGGTGGAGTGGTTGACCATCTGATTCACACCATGGAAGTCACCTGTCTGCCAGGCGATCTCCCGGAAACCATCCAGATCGATATTTCCCCTCTCGGACTCGGCGAGTCCATCCTCGTTGGTGAAGTCCAACTTCCAAGCGGAGTCACCAGCACCCTGAACGAAAATGTCTTGGTGGTGACCATCGGCAAGCCCGCCGTGGCGCAGACCGAAGAGCCCGCGGAAGGTGCAGAAACTGCCGCCGAAGGCACCGAGGCTGAGGCCGAAGGCGCTGAGGCTGCGGCCGAGAGTGGCGAGCAAGCCTCCGAAGAGAAGGCCGAAGAAGCCGCTGCCGAGTAAGTGGCTATGCCACTTGTTCCTAGTTCCTAGTTCCTAGTTTTCAAAAAAGCCCGGTTCGCTCACGCGACCCGGGCTTTTTTCATTCTCTGCAGGGGCGGCTTCTCCGCCAACCATCAACGAAAGGCCAAGGACACTTTAGACTTTATGCCATCTCACCGCCCTCGCAGCATCCCCACGTGTCCTTCAAACTCATCGCCGGGCTCGGAAATCCGGGTCGACAATACGAAAACACCCGCCACAACATCGGCTTCATGCTGTTGGATCGCCTGGTAAATACCGAAGGCGCTTCGTTCAACCACGTCATGCGCTTTCAGGCAGACATGGCGAAGCTCGCAGATGGCAGTTGGCTCACCAAGCCACAGTGCTTCATGAATTTAAGCGGCCGCTCGATCCAGCAGGTGATGAACTTCTTCAAAGTGGAGCCCGAGGACCTATTGGTGGTTTACGACGACGCCAGCCTTGATCTGGGCACACTGCGATTTCGGGAAAAAGGCTCCGCCGGCGGCCACAATGGAATCAAATCCATCATCGAGCATCTCGGCACCCAAGAGTTTGCGCGCCTCAAGATCGGCATAGGAGCCTCGGGTCCCGGCGACATGAGCTCTCACGTGCTTGGCAAATTCAGGGACGACGAGGCGACTCTGCTCGAAAACACACTTGCAAGGGCTTTGGATGCTGTTCAGCTTGCCCGATCACAGGGCATTGCCACGGCAGCCAATCAATACCACCAAAAGCAGGCTCCTCAAGATTCCTCAAATACGATGGATCCGCAGAACCCGAAGCCGCAACAGAACGAATCGGATTGAACGGCTCAGCAAAATAAATCAACTGTTCGCCCGAACAACTTTCTTCTTGCCTCTCCCACATTACTAAAACACACTCGCTACTGTTATGGCCAACCTCAACAAAGTCATGCTCATCGGCAATCTCACCCGAGATCCCGAACTTCGCTACACCCCCAAAGGCACTGCCGTCGCTGACGTCGGCTTGGCCATCAACCGCGTTTGGAACAACGAAGCCGGCCAAAAGCAGGAAGAAACCACTTTTGTTGACGTCACTCTCTGGGGCCGTCAGGCCGAACTAGCCGAGAAATACCTGGGTAAGGGCCGCGGCGTCTACATCGAAGGCCGTCTCCAACTCGACACCTGGGATGACAAGGAAACCGGCAAAAAGCGCAGCAAGCTCAAGGTGGTCGGCGAAAACCTCCAATTCCTCCCAGACGGCAAAGGTGCTCCAGGCGGTGGCAGCAGTTCAGGTGGTGGTAGCCAACACTCATCAAACGCCTCCGCTCATGAAGCCAACTCGGGCCCGGCGGTCCAAGAAGACGAGGACGACATCCCGTTTTAAGTGCGACTTCGTCGCCTGTTCATGGTTCCTAGTTCTTAGTTCCTAGTTTGGGGTGCTGAGGCCTGCAAAAACCGAGAACCAAGAACCACCCACCAGCAACGAGCCCATCCATACCCCGCGTATTGTGGACCCATGCCCGTATTTTGTGTTTCGGGACCTGTGGATTCGCGCTAGGATGAACTCCATCTGATCGAAGTACGTCATCAACGGGGTCTGTACTTGCCTGAGATCGATTTCTGGCTCGATCCACAGGGAGCGCGCTCTCGGGCATTTGTCTCCCACGCACACGCCGATCACTTTGCGCGGCATGACTCCGTGCTGTGCACGGAAACCACTGCCACCCTGCTGCGCCAGCGCTTCAACCTCGCCGAAAGCCGGATCGATGCGATGGACTACCACACCTCGCTCGAAATCAATGGTTTCCGCCTGCGCATGCTGCCCGCCGGCCACATCCCTGGTTCGGCCATGCTTCATGTTACCCGCACCAAAGACAACGCCACACTCCTCTACACCGGAGACTTCAAGATGCGAAAAGGGCGCACCACTCCGGAAGCTCACTTCCTGAATGCCGACACCTTGGTAATGGAAACCACTTTTGGCCTCCCCTTCTACCGCTTCCCAAATCCCATGGAGGCTGAAGCCCAACTACTCGGCTTTGTCCACGATACCCTAGCCGACGGACTGACTCCGATCTTGCTGGCCTACTCTCTGGGAAAAACACAAGAGGCCCTTGCCGTGCTGGCCGAAAACAACATTTCCGCCCTTCTGCACTCGGCAGCGCTAAGCATGACTGAAGCTTGCCGCGAGGCAGGAGTCAAAGACCTCCCCGAAGCCGTGGAATTCACCGGCGAGACCAATGATGGGCACGTGATCATCGCCCCACCGCACGCGATGAAGACCAAACTCTACCGCGAGATCCCAAACAAGCGCACCGCCATGCTCAGCGGCTGGGCGCTGCAGCCTAATGCCCGTTTTCGCTATGGTGTGGATGCCATGGTGCCGTTTTCGGATCACGCCGACCACCCCGGCCTGATGGAATGCGTCCAGAGGGTGCGCCCCAAACGCATTCTCACGGTCCACGGTTTTGCCAAGGAGTTCGCGGCCGAACTTCGGTCCAAGGGTTTTGATGCCTGGTGCGCTACCGGTGGCGATCAGTTGGAGCTACCGATTCACCGACCGGCCCAAAGACCCGCCACTGCAGCCCGCGCGGGCTGGCACAACCGCGTGCTTTGCTCCTTCGCCGACTTTACGGATCTCTGCCGCCTGTTGGAGCAAACCGGCAGCCGCACCAGCAAGATCGAGTTCATCGCCAATTACTTCAAGTCGCTGGATACCGATGACGACTTGCGCATTACCACCGACTGGCTCGCCATTGGTAACCGCAAGTCACCCAACCTGATTCCCAATCGCATGCTTCGCCATCTTTTGCTTAGCATTCCGGGAAGCCGCGAGGAGCGTTACCGCGAACTGCTGCAAAGCACCAAGGACGACATCACTGCAGCCACCACTTTGTTGCAGGAGCTCCCCCTCCATCCCGAGGGTGTCAGCGTTGCCAAAATCCAGACCTTGATCGAGGAATTCGCCAGCCAATCGACCTCCATCGACCATCTGCTCAAACTCAGTGAGCGCCTCATCACGCTGCACCCTTCGGAATCCGAGAGCTTACTGCGTATTCTGACCGGAAAACTGGGCAGCGAGATTGACCGCCCACTGATCGAAGAAGCGGTGGCCTCCTGTTTCGAAGTCAGCCCGAAAGCCATTCGCGATGCCGCGCGCAGTCACGAGAGCTTGGGCGAAATTGCCGTGGTTGCCAAAACCGCGGGCGCAGACGGCCTCAAGCCCGGCAATGGCAGCTCGTGGTCCGAGGGTGAGCGTAGCGAGGAGCAACTGCCGCTTGTGGATTGATTGTAGCTGCGTTCCTTGAGCGCCCATCCTTCATGCTGAGGGTCACAGACTGATCTCTTTGTACTCTCAATCCAGAGGGAGCGTGTGCTTCTGCTCGGACTTGGCGACCACGACCGCGGCACAGGAATCGCTAAAGACATTGACCGAAGTGCGCAACATGTCGAGGGGGCGGTCGACGGCGAGCAGTGCGAGCGCCGCGGCTTCAGCACCCGGTATTTGCGAGCTTTTGAGAATCAGTAGAATGGCAACCAGACTGGCGGAGGGAACACCGGCCACGCCAATGCTGGTCAGAAGGGCAGCCACCACAATGAAGAGCTGGCTGACAAAACCCAGCTCAACTCCCATTACCTGCGCGACAAAAATCACTGCCACACACTCGTAGAGTGCCGTGCCATCCATATTCACGGTTGCTCCCAGAGGCAGGGTAAAGCTGCTGACCCTTTTGGGGACCTTGGCTCCATCTTCAATGCAACGCATGGTCACCGGTAAGGTTCCAGATGAGGACGCCGTCGAAAAGGCCAGCATCAATGCCGGTCGCATGTTGCGGAAGTGCTCGACGGGGCTTATCTTGGCCACCCAGCGAAGCGCAAGAGGCAAGACCACGAACAAATGGATCAGCAGTGCCGCGAGCACTGTGAAGAAATACTTGCCGAGGCTGGCGAAGAGATCGACGCCAGTCTCATAAATCACCGGTAATATCAGCACGTAGATGCCGATGGGGGCAAAGGCCATGACCCAACCAGTTAGAATGATCATCGCATCATTGGCAGACTGGAAGAAGTGCCGCATGGTCTGCATCTCCTCGCCGGGAATGCGGGTCAAGGCCACCGCAAACAAAATGCTGAAGACAATGACGCCCAGCATCTGGCCGTTGTTGGTGGCGGCGGAAAAGACGTTTTCGGGCAGCATGGAGCGAAAGACTTCGAACATCGCCGCATTATCCTGCTCATCGGCCTGTGCCACCTTCGCCAATGCATTCTCACTGGCCCTGTCGCGGCTCTCGGAAAACGCTTGGCCAATCACGGCGTTGGGCTGTCCGTCCTTGAGGCCGGGCTGGATCAGATTGACCAGGATGAGGCCGATGAGAATGGCGGCGGCACTGCTGGAGACATAGAAGAGCGCGGTCTTGCCACCGAGGCGGGCGAAGCCTTTGACCCCTTGCAAATTGGCGATGCCAGAGATCACCGAAGTGACAATCAGCGGCACAATAAGCATCTTGAGAGCCCGCATGAAGAGATCGCCAACAAATTTGCAGGAGCCCAAAGAGCCGGCTACAAACTGCTCCAATCCCACGCCCGTGGCCTTGGGGGCCACCATCAAACGCAGGACCAGAGCAGTGAGCGTGGCCAGAATCAGGGCAGCAAGAATCTGCCAATGCAGGGCAATCCGATGTTTCATGCAGACAGGGAAGCCCATCGGGTCCGATTTGCCAAAGAAATACAGGATTCCAAGGCCTTTCGGGCAGCTCTTCCGAGGCTCGTCAAAAATAAGGCAAAATAGGCGGTTTCAGGCTGATTTCCCGGTTGACACCACATGGGCCGTTCCCCTAGTTTGCGCCCCCTTCCGGCGGCCTTCAGCCTCGGAGACCCCAGCATCCAAGCACATGAAGACCATCAGGACTTTTTCCGCCAAACCGAGCGAAGTCGAGCGCAAGTGGTACATCATCGACGCCAAGGACCAGATCCTTGGTAAAGTCGCCGTTGAAGCCGCACGCCTTCTGCGTGGCAAGCACAAGCCCAATTTCACCAGCCACATCGACACCGGCGATTTCGTTGTGGTGATCAATGCCGACCAGGTGAAACTCAGCGGCACCAAGGAAAACACCAAGATCTATACCCGTTTCTCCGGCTATGTCGGTGGCCAGAAGATCGAAACCCCCAGCAAGGTGCGCGAGCGTCGCCCGGTGCTTCTCGTTGAGCGTGCCGTGCACGGCATGATCCCCAAGACCCGCCTCGGCAGAGCCCAGTTCGGAAAACTCAAGGTCTACGCCGGTGAAGAGCACCCCCACGATGCACAACAACCCGCCGAATACGCCATCAGCTAATCACCGAGAAAATCCTTATCCATCATGTCCGCCACCACTCTCAATACCATCGGCCGCCGCAAGACCGCGGTTGCCCGCATCTGGATGACCGAAGGCACCGGCAATATCACCATCAATGATCGTGCCTTTGAAGAATACCTTCCAACCATCGAACTGCAGAACGCGGTGCTCGCGCCGCTTCAGGCCGTCTCCCTACTCAACAAGCATGACCTCAAGGTGAGCGTCAAAGGCAGCGGCCTGCACGCCCAGGCGATCGCCATCCGCCACGCACTTTCGCGTGCCATCTGCGAGATCGACGCCGCGCATCGCACCGCTCTCAAGCCACTCGGCTTCATGACCCGCGACCCCCGCATGAAGGAGCGCAAAAAGGCTGGCCAACCGGGTGCTCGCAAGCGCTTCCAATTCTCCAAGCGTTGATCTGCTGGAAACTTCCGATTTCAAAGAAGCCGCATCCTTCAGGGTGCGGCTTCTTTGTTGGTAGGGACGATCGGGCCGGTCGTCCCTACCCCTGCAATTGACTTCCAACAGTCCCAGCTTGTTAACTCCTCCCATGCTTCTGCACTTTTACAAGATGAACGGTGCCGGCAACGACTTCATCGTTGTCGACAACCGAGACAACTCCATCCAACTCGACGCCCGCACCATCGAGGGCCTTTGTGATCGCCACCGTGGCATCGGCGCTGACGGATTGCTTGCCGTGGAGCCCGCGCAACACGGAGCCGATTACCGTTTCCGCTACTACAATGCCGATGGCGGTGAGGCCGAAATGTGCGGCAATGGAGCGCGCTGTTTTGGCCGCTTTACCGCCCACCTGGGTGATGGAGTGGCCGAAAAAGTCACCTTCGAGACCATTGCCGGCATCCTCGCCGCGGAAATGATTGGCGAAAACGTGCGCATCGCCATGTCCGACCCCTTTGACCTGGTAATGGAGCGCAGCACACGGGTCGACGGACTCGATGCGGCCATCCACTCGGTCAACACCGGCGTGCCGCATGCGGTCGCCTTTATGGATAGCCCCGACGCACTCGAAGAGCTTGGTGTTCTCACTCATGGCCGCGCCATCCGCCAACATGAAGACTTTGCCCCTGCCGGCACCAACGCCAACTTTGCCGCCGTCATCGAGCCCGGCCACATCGCCATTCGCACCTATGAGAGAGGCGTGGAGGACGAAACCCTCGCCTGCGGCACCGGCATGGTGGCGTGTGCTCTGGTCCACCACCTCCTGACCGACGCCCAATCTCCCATTCAGGTAGATGTGGCCGGAGGCGACACCCTCGAGATCGGCTTCGAGAAGACCGAGGATGGCTCATTTAGGAATGTGACCCTGACTGGACCTGCCGATTTTGTTTTTGAGGGGGAGATTGAGATTTGAGGGGCGAAGCATCCAAATCCGACGTTGATTCCGGCTCTGGAATATCCATGCTGCGCCAGTCATGAGTTTCTCCGGCACCTACACCGCCCTCATCACCCCGTTTCGCGACGGCGTGGTAGACGTCCCCGCCTTCCAAGCCCTTATCGAGCGTCAGATCGAAGCCGGAGTCGACGGCATCGTCCCCGTCGGCACCACGGGCGAATCCCCCACCCTCGACAGCCACGAGCATTTGGAGGTCATCCGTCTTGCCGTTGAGTTTGCCGCTGGCCGCGCGCAGGTCATTGCCGGTACTGGTGCCAACGCCACTCTGGAAGCCATCGAACTTACCGAGAAAGCCGAGGCCCTGGGTGCCACCGGCAGCCTTCAAGTCTGTCCTTATTACAACAAGCCTTCCCAGGAAGGCCTTTACCGCCACTTCAAGGCCGTCGCCCAGGCCACCAGCTTGCCCATCATGCTCTACAGCATTCCCGGTCGCTCGGTGATCGAGATTGCTACCGACACCGTCGCCCGCCTCGCCAATGACTGCGAAAACATCACCGCGCTCAAGGAAGCCGGTGGCTCCGTCGACCGGGTCAATCAACTGGTCCAGGACTGCCCCGATGGCTTTGCCATTCTCAGTGGTGACGATCCGCTGACCCTACCCTTCATGTCCTGCGGTGCGACCGGCCTCGTTTCGGTGGCCTCAAACATCATTCCCGATGTCATGGCCAAGTTGGTACGCGCCTGCCTCAACGGCTCTTACGACGAGGCTCTGGCCATCCAGAGGCAATACTACCCGCTGCTGCGCGCTCTGATGTCCCTGGACGTCAATCCGGTTCCGGTCAAGACCGCCGCCTACCTCATGGGCATGTGCACTCCTGAAATCCGCTTGCCGCTCTGCAACATGCCCGACGATAAGATTCAGGATCTCAAGAACCTCCTCGACGAATTCAACCTTCTATAATTCGAAAACAGATACCCACCATGGCCAAACTCTTCATCCCAGGACCCATCGACGTTTCCAAGGAAACCTTCGCCGCCATGAGCCAGACCATGATTGGTCACCGCGGCGCCGAGTTTGAAGCCCTTTATGCTTCCACCCAACCCGGTCTCCAAGCCCTCATCGGCACCAGCCGTCCGGTCTTTCTCTCGACCTCCTCCGCTTGGGGTGTCATGGAAGCCGCTCTCAAGAACCTCTGCCAAAAGAAGGTCCTCAACCTCTGCTGCGGTGCCTTCTCTGACAAATGGAATGGTGTGGCCAAGAGCATGGGCCTCGACCAGGACAAGATTCAGGTTGAATGGGGTGAAGCCATCGATCCCGCCGCGGTGAAGGCAAAACTCGAGGAGGGTGGCTACGATCTGGTAACCCTCGTTCACAACGAGACTTCCACCGGTGTGATGAACGATCTTGAAGGTATCGCCAGAGTGGTGAAGTCATTTGAAGGCGTGCAACTGGTGGTCGACACCGTCTCTTCGCTCTCGGTCGTGCCCATCGAAATGGACAAGCTCGGCATCGACGTCGTACTTGCCGGTGTGCAGAAGGCCCTCGCCCTCCCTCCCGGCATGGCTGTGTTCGCCTGCTCGCTAGACGCCATCAAACGCGCCGAAACCCAGCCCAACCGCGGCTACTACTTCGATTTGCTCGAGTTTGAGAAAGCGGCCCCCAAGAACAATACCCCTTCCACCCCATCCATCTCCATCATTTTTGGCCTCCAATACATCCTCGGCGAAATCGAAAAGGAAGGCCTGGAAGCCCGCTTCGCACGCCACGCGGCAAACAACCAGATGATCCACGACTGGGGTGCCAAGCACGGGTTCGATAACTTCGCTCCTGAGGGCCGCCAATCTAAGTCGCTGACCTGCTTCAAGACTCCCGAGGGCTTCGATCAGTCCACCTTTATCAAACACCTCAAGACCGATCACGGTTACGCCATCAATGGTGGCTACGGCAAAATCAAGGGTCTGACCTTCCGCATCTCCAACATGGGCAACGAAACCCAGGAGACCATGCAGGAACTGATTGATGCGATGGATCAAGTCCTGAACACGCACACTGCGCGTTCCTGAATGCCGTGGGCTTGTTCGTGAGAACGGAAAGCTGGGACTTGGTTCTTGGTTTCTAGTTCTTGGTTGTCGCTTGCGCCGCTACAGGAAAATCACTCGCCAGCCTCGGGCTTGGTCTTATCCCAAAAGGCAGCAAAGAAAATGACTGCGATGACTGCCGCCATGATGGCCGGTAGCATCCAGTAACCCTTCCAGGCCTCGGCAGCTGCCGAGATGGCGTCCTTGGGAACTCCTTCCGGTAAGCCAACGGCAAACATTTGGCCCAACTGCTGGCCAAAGCTGAGGGTCTGCTCTCCTCGCGCCTCGCCAATTGCCGCGCTCAAAGCACCCGAGGGCTCAGTTACTGGAGCCAACTTGGCTGCGGCAACCTTGAATCCAATGAACATGCCGATGCCTTGAGTGAAGAAGACCAACATGCTCTGAGCCTGACCCTTGACTTCTTTCGGAGCTGCCCGGTCGGTGTACATGAAACCCGTAACGAAGAAGAAATCGTAACAGATGCCATGCAGGGCGATTCCCGCGAACATCATCCACACGATCTGGTCAGCAGCCCCCATGGAGAAGAGCAGGTAGCGCAACACCCAAGCGCCCATGCCGATGAGAATCATCCACTTCACACCGAGGCGACGGAAAAAGAAGGGAATCATCAGCATGAAGACGATCTCGGACATCTGACCGATGGTCATCGCAGATACCGGTTGCTCGAAGCCCATGTTTGCGAGGAAGCCGGAGGCATTGGCATAGTAGTAGGCAAGAGGGATGCAGATCAGGGTCGAACAGAGAATGAAGACAAGGAAAGCAGGCTTTGCCAAAAGGCGGAAGGCGTCCGCCATCAAGAGTGAACGGATATCGATGGGCTTACCGGCCATGGGGGCAGGCGTGTTAGGCAGCATGAAGCTGTAGACCCCCAACACCAGAGATGAAATACCTGCCATCCAGAAGAGATTCAGCGAGGCGGACCACCCGAGGAAACCCCCGACCAAGCCCGCGGCAATCCATCCGATGGTTCCCCAGACCCGAACCTTGGGAAACACGTCACGTGGCAGATTGCTGAATGCGATGGTATTTCCGAGGCCAAGGGTTGGCATGTAGCAGAGCATGTGACCAATAAAGAGCCACACCACCAATTTTCCGTTACCGGCGGCCACCGCGCTCGGCACCATGAGCATGAAGGCGCCACCAATCAGCAGCAACACGCCCATCACGCGCTCGGAGGCGAAGAAACGGTCGGCAACCAAGCCAAGGAAAAGCGGAGCGGCAATGGCAGCAATTGGCGCGCTTGTGTAAGAGTCGCCAATAATGCCGGCCAAGTCGTTGGCGACCAGGATCTGCCAAAGAGTCACGAACCAGGCCCCCCAGACGAAGAACTGCAGGAACATCATGACGGAAAGTTTGATGACGGTGGCGGGATTCGATTTGGACATGGTGGATGGGTGGGTTGCCGAACAGAAGGGTATTCCGGCCGATGACCGCTGATGAGGCAAGAGTAAAGGGATGCTTCGCATCCCTGTTTCTGGTTCCTAATTATTGGTTCCTAGTTGTTTCCGATATCTACTGAAAATCGCTATTTGGCCCATAATTAGGAACTAAGAATCAACAACCAAGAACGGCGCCATCGGCGCCACACCTGCCTTGAAATTAGGACAGTCCTGCCCAAGAATGCGCGCCCGATGAGTAAACAAACCTTTCTCGCAGTCGATCTGGGCGCCGGCAGCGGCCGCGTCATGGCAGCCATTCACGATGGCGGCAAACTGAGCCTCGAAGAACTCCACCGCTTCGACAATCCCGGAACCGACCTGCCCGGCGGATCGTTCTGGAACCTCATCAGCCTATACCGCGACATTCTTGAGGGACTGCGCAAGGGGGTGGAGGCCCACGGTGATTCCATCGTTTCCATCGGCATCGACACGTGGGGCTGCGACCACGGCTTCATCGGAGCAGAGGGCGCCCTTCTGGGTCAGGCCCACCAGTACCGCGACCCCCGCTTCGAGGGGATGGCCGATGTCATGCACAGCTTGATGAGCGAGGCCGACATCTACGCCCACACCGGCATCAAGACCAACTTCTACAATAGCTCGCTGCATCTGTTGGCCGAGGTGCGACGCAACCCGGCTCTGGCCAATGCCCAGAACCTGCTCTTCGTGCCCGACATTCTCGCCTACTGGCTGACCGGCGTTCAGGCCGTGGAACGCACGGTGGCCTCTACCTCCCAGCTTCTGGATCCCCGCACTGGTGACTGGGCTTGGGAGGTCATCAAAGGCCTCGGCCTACCCAAGGAAATTTTCGGAAAAATCGTGGCTCCCGGTACCGTTCTTGGACCCATCCGTGGTGAGGTCGCCCGCCAGATCGGCAAGGCGGATATTCCTGTGGTGGCCTCCGCCAGTCACGACACCGCTTCTGCCGTGGCGGGCATCCCCATGGATGGTAGCGGCAACCTCTGGCTGTCCTCAGGCACCTGGTCCATCATGGGCATTGAGTCCGCCGAAGCCGTCACCACTCCCGATGCCTTGGCCGCCGGTTTCTGCAACGAATTAGGCGTCAACGACACTGTGCGTTTGCTGAAAAACATCGGCGGCCTGTGGCTCTTGCAGGAATGCAAGCGCGAGTGGGATCTGCAGGGAGAACCGCTGGACTATGGCGCCATGGCCAAACTGGCCGAGGAGGCCGAACCTTTCTCTGCGCTCATCGATCCCGACGATGCCCTCTTCGCAAGCCCGGGAGAAATGCCTCAGAAAATCGTTGCCTGGTGCAAGAGGACCGGCCAGATGGCGCCCACCGACAAAGGCACCATCCTGCGGGTTGCCACCGACTCCTTGGCCCTGAAATACCGAATGGTCTACGAGTCCGCCTGCGGGCTCATTGGACGTCGTTTCGAGATGCTGCACGCTGGAGGTGGCGGCATCCAGAACCACGCACTTTCCCAGGCCACTGCCAACGCACTGGCCATCCCGGTCATCGCCGGCCCCGTGGAGGCCACCTCCTGCGGCAACGTGATCATGCAAATGATTGCGACCGGCTCGATCGCCGACCTCAAGGCCGGCCGAGAGCTGATTAGAAACTCTTTTGAGTTCAGGACTTACGAGCCCAAGGACGGGGAAGCATGGGAAAGCGCCTATGCCACTTTCAAGGAGCTGGTAAACTGACCCTGCCTGCGAAGTTGGGCTCGAGCCCTTGGTCTGACGTATCGATCCTGGACGACCAATAACCAAGCACCAAGGACGAGGAACAAGATCACGAAGTGATCTTAGTTCGTCACCCGCATGGGCATCAGCACATAGAGGAAAGTGCCCTCGATACGTAACACGCCGGGGCTCATCTCATCAATCAGGTCGAGATAGACTTCATCGGCATCCAGGGCGCGCAAGGGGGCCTGCAAGAACTCGGGATTGAAGGCAATCTGCATATCGGGACCACCGTAGGAGACATCCATGGACTCCTGCGACTCACCGACATCCGGTGAATTGGCGGTGACCTCGATCTTGTTCTCACTAAAGACCAGCTTGACCGAGTTTGACTTGTCCGAGGAGAGTAGCGAAACGCGACGCACGGTTTCGAGCAGTGCATCGCGGCCGATGACCACGCGCTCGTTGCTGTCGCCAGGGATAACTTGGCGGTAGTTGGGGTAGTTGCCCTCGATTAGCTTGCTGCAAAGTAGGCTGTCACCGATCTCAAAGGAGATTTGGCTGTCGCTGAGTTTGACGATAACGTCATCACTATCTCCCAGCAGGCGTTGCAGTTCCTGCACAGCCTTGGATGGGATAATGACGTCGGTTTCGTGCGAGGCGGGAAATTCGAGATCGGCGTCAACCATGGCCAAACGGCGCCCGTCGGTGGCAACTAGGGTCATCTTGCCATCCTTGAAGGAGGTGAAGATACCGTTGAGCACATAGCGGGTTTCGTCGGTGGAAATGGCGTAGGAGGTTTTCTTGAGGCCGTCGCGCAACACGCCCTGGGGAATCTTGAACTCCTTGGCGCTTGAAAAGTCGGGAAGCGGCGGGAATTCACCCTCACCCAGACCAATGATCTTGAAAAAAGACGGACCGCTGCGGATGGATGCATGGTTCTTGGAGTCCACCGATACCTCAATCTCGCTGGATGGAAGCTCGCGCACAATGCTGACCAGGCGCTTGGCGGGCAGCGTGGTGGCACCCTCCTTTTCGATTTCAGCCGCCACCGAACCGGTGATGCCTACGTCAAGGTCTGTGGTGGTAAGCTGCAATCGACCATCCTTGGCGACCAAGAGGACGTTGGACAGTATGGGCAATGTGGTGCGGGAGCTCACCACGTGTTGGACCTTTTGCAGGCCATCGAGAAAGGTCTCCTTGGAAATGCGAAACTTCATGTATCAGGGGCCGTGTGATTGACTTAGAGCAGTTTCCGCATTCGCCGCCCCATGGCAAGCGTGTTGTTAAGGAATAGAAATTAATTTCACAACATATGGGGCACTTCTGAGATCCAACCCCTAAATAAGCGATTCGTGGCCCATTGGGAGCCGGCAAGACAGCGATACGGCTCGCGGTGCGGGGGGAGTTAATCCCGCTATCCTGTGAGGCCGATGCACCCATGATTTTCATGGGGAGCCTCAGCAGGGTCTTTCCGCAGTGCTGGGGATGAGTCTAGCGTCTGAGGCGGGATTCAATGCGGGCCACGGTCTCGCGCAGGCCAGCTTCACCCTCAATGCACTCGGTGACCTTCTTGCAGGCATGGATCACGGTGCCGTGATCCCGACCTCCAAAGGCCTCGCCGATCTCAACCAGAGAGCTCTTGGTCATGTTGCGGCTGAGATACATGGCAATCTGGCGCGGGAAAGCAATGCTTGCAGGGCGCCGGCGGCTGGTCATATCGGCCAGGCGCACGTCGTAGAACTCGGCGACCAACTTCTGGATATCATCGATGCTCACTTGGCGGCTGGCTTCCTCGCGCAGGAGGTCGCGCAGTAGATGCTCGACCTTCTCGACAGTGACGCTCTCACCTGCCAGGGAAGAGTAGGTGGCTACGCGCATCAGCGCGCCTTCGAGGCGGCGCACATTGGAGCGGATCTTTTCGGCAAGGAAATCGAGAATGGATTGCTCAACCTTCACCTTCCAGTCGATGGACTTCTTGTGCAGAATGGCAAGCCGGGTCTCCATCTGTGGCACGGACATCTCGACTGTGAGTCCGCATTCGAAGCGTGATATGAGGCGTGGCTCGAGATTCTTGATTTCGCAGGCCGGGCGATCTGAAGTCAGCACCACCTGGTTACGACCGTCCAGCAGGGTATTGAAGGTATGGAAGAACTCCTCCTGCGAGCGCTCCTTGCCAGCAATGAACTGCACATCGTCGATGAGTAACACATCAGCACTGCGATAGCGGCGGCGGAATTTCTCGAGGTCACCCTTGCGCACGGCATCGATGAACTCGTTGGTAAATTTTTCGCAAGTCAGATACACCACCCTGGCGCCGGGGCGACGAGAAAGGATTTCCTGGCCGATGGCCTGCATCAGGTGGGTCTTGCCGAGGCCTGGACCACCGTGGATGAAGAGCGGATTGTAGCCAACTGCCAGCTTTTTGGACACTGCCATGCAGGCGGCGTGGGCAAACTGACTGTTGGAGCCGACCACGAAACTATCGAAAGTGTAGGCCGTGTTGAGGCCCGTGCTTTTAATGCGGCGCTCAAGCGCTTCCCCATCCAGAGCCGGCATCGAGGCGCGCTGACTTGGCTTGGCATCGGCATCAATGGCAAGTTGGCCTTGAAACGAGCTTCCTGGGACATCCGCAACGGCAATTTTGACCTCGTGCACGTCTTGATAAAGGCTGTTCACCGCGAGTGTCAGCTCGGGCATGTAATTGGTTTCGATCCAAACCTGATGCATCTCGCCGGGAACAGTGATGGTGGCGACACCCGAATCCTCACCCGACCAGCTGGCGGCGTTGAACCAACGCTGAAAAGCATCGACGCCGACGTGCTCACGCAAGGTCTCACACACAACACTCCAGGCATGTTCCTCCTGTGACACTTCCTCTTTCGCATCCACCTCACCATGCGACTTCACTTCCACTGGTTCCATTGTAGTTTGACGATAAGATATGTGAGCTTTTCAAGTCGCCAGATCCTGCTCCCCATTGAGCAGCCACCACGACCGAGGGGGGGAATGTGCGACAGCCTTGGCTTCGCTGTGAAAAGAATTCGGAACCCATCTAACAGATATTCCCTCGGAGCTCTGTTTTTCAAGGGTTCCACGCTCTATTTTTTTAAAAACTTGACGCCGAAATTGTTTCAATTTTCCGAAGCAATCATCGCTCTTACAATAGTTGAAATGACGCATTTGATTGAAAAAGTTGCAGTTACATCGATCGGCATAAGTGACAAATATTTCACAATGTGGAGACCTTTTACAAGGACCTGCTCTTACTCTTGCCAACAAGCGCGCAGCGAGTGATTTTTTTTACGCTAAGCTCGGAATGTTCCACGGCAAAAGCCCGAGAGCATCTGACTGGAAACCCTCAATGAGAGCCACTCATGCTTCGCCATTACCTGGTGACCGAAAGAGGTAGCGTCCACACAGAAAGGTGATGGCGGTGGTCATCGGCCATGCCCAATGAAAGCCGACCAAAGTATCGAGCGAAGCACCCTCTCCGCTACCCACCACCGAATAGCTTGGCAACGCGTCGAGCCACTCATACGGCATGCCGGCAAAGTGCAGCAGGATCCACACGTCGGCGCGCAGGAAGAGCACGAGCAAAAAGGAAAGCGCCGAGCCGACAACCAAACCCCGCAGAGTTCCCTTGCCAATCAGAGCGCACAGGAACATTCCCAAGAGAGGTCCCATGGTATAAGCCGTCATGCCAAAGGCGAGCGGGATGATGGGAATCTGGGCCTCATCCTTCATCCAGCGCATCAGCAGGGTGAAGACGGTCAGGAAGACGCCCCAGATAATGACCCACATTCGGGAGAGACGAACCAACTTCTTCTGGTCTTGCTCACCGGTGTGCTGCTCCGGGTGGTAGAATACCGAAATCGTCGTCTGACTGAGGGCGGCGAGGATGGAATCAAGGCTCGAGATCGCCGCCGCGAACACCCCTCCAAGAATCAGCCCGCTAAGACCGGGCGGCAACTGGGTGACAATCCAGGTCGGAAAAACAAAATCACCCCTTCCTGGACCTGGCACGCCCTCCTCTGCCTGCCAATTGAAGGTGTCGGCAACCACCCCCTCGGGCGGGTGGTTGGCATACCAGACGAAGAGGGCGGCTCCGACCACCAACATCAAATAGGTGATGCCCTGCCCCACTGAGCTCCAGATGATCGCCTTGGAGGCCTCGTGGGCATTCTTGCAGCAGAACATCCGCTGGGCGTTGAGTTGATCGACCCCGAAGGCACCGACGTTCTGGAAGGGTACTGCGATGATGGCCACCCAAAAGGTGAACTGGAAGGCACCGCCGAGGCCGAAGTCGAAATTGAGCCATCGGGTTTTGCCGGCCTCACCCGCTTGGCTGAAGATCTGGCCGATGCCCCCGTCGAGGTGCCCCGCAATCCAGAATACGGTCAACAGACCGCCGATCGTGAAGAGGAAAAACTGCATGACATCGGTCCAGATCACCGTACGCATGCCCCCCATCAGGGTCCAGGCGATGGCGAAGACACCGATGATGAAGATGCAGGCCTCGAAGCTCAGCCCGGTGACAATCATCAAGGGCAGGGCCGCAACAAGCACCCGCACACTCTGGGCGAGGATGGAACCGATGGTGAAAAAAACCGTGGCGAGGGTCTTGAGGCCCGGTTTGATGCGCCGCCCCATGTAGTCGTATGGGCTGTAAATGTTGTCCTCATAGAAGACCTTGGTAAAGACCGTGCCGACCACCACCCGGCCCATGATGGAGCCCAGCCCCCAGATCAGATAGGTAAAGTCGCCCTGGGCCGCCATGACCCCTCCGGGCACTCCAATGAAGGTTACCCCGCTGATTTCGGTGGCGATCATGGAGCCACTGACCGCCGGCCAGGGCAACGAGCGCCCGCCAGCGAAGAAATCCTTGATGCTGGCTTGATGACCCCGCATCGCATGGCCCACCCAGGTCGTCAGCAGGAGATAGCCGAAGAGCACGGCCCAATCCCAAATGGTAAAAAATTCCTCGATGCCTGACATAAGAACGGTTCCGATACTACGGATTTGTGAAATGGTTCCAAGAACCAATGAGTGGAACGAACACTGCTAGGCTCTGGTCCAAATTCATCTTTCCCTGCCATGGACCAGCAGCCACCCTCCCCGTAGATGCCCGTCTACCCCTGAATCACCCATGCCCGCCCGCCCTCAGCTCATCATAGATGACCCCTGGCTCGAAGGCCATGAGGCCGCGATCGTGGGCCGCATGCAGCGCTTTGAGCAGGAGCGCAAGGCGATCGCCGCCCGGGGCTGCTCCCTGAGCTCGATAGCCAACGCACACCTTCAATTCGGCATCCAACTCGACATTGCGGCCAATGTCTGGGTGATCCGCGAATGGGCACCCCAAGCCAAGGCAGTCAGCCTGATCGGTGAGTTCAACGACTGGCAACGCGACCGACACCCGCTGCAGCTCAGCGCCGGCGGAATCTGGGAGCTCGAGCTGCCGGCGGATACCCTCAAGCACAAGGAAAAGATCAAACTCCACGTGGTCGGAGCGGACGGTTCCAAACGCGACCGCATCCCCGCCTGCATTCGGCGCGTCGTCCAGGACCCCCGGAGCAACGACTTCTGCGCCCAGATCTGGCAACCTGAGTCCGATTACCCATGGCAGCATGACTTCGACCCCAAGACCATTGACTCGCCCCGCATCTACGAGGGCCACGTCGGCATGGCTGGTGAGGAGCCACAGATCCACAGCTACCGGAACTTTGCGCATGAAGTCCTGCCCCGTGTCGCCAAGGCCGGCTACAACACTCTGCAGCTGATGGCCGTGCAGGAACACCCCTACTACGGCTCCTTTGGTTACCATGTCAGTTCGTTCTTTGCACCCAGTTCCCGCTTCGGCACTCCAGAAGATCTCAAATACCTCATCGACACCGCCCACGGCCTTGGCATCGCCGTGCTGCTGGACATCGTCCACTCCCACGCAGTCAAGAACTTGGCTGAGGGAATCAACAACTTCGATGGCTCCGGTCACCAGTATTTCCACGAAGGTGGGCGCGGCGAGCATCCACAGTGGGATTCCAAGTGCTTCGACTATGGTCGGCCCGAGGTCCGCTGCTTTCTGCTCTCCAACGTCCGCTACTGGTTGGAGGAATTTCGCTTCGATGGCTTCCGCTTCGATGGCATCACCTCCATGCTCTACCACTCGCGCGGCGTCCGCGCCTTCAGCAGCTACGACGACTACTTCGGCCCCGACGCCGATGCCGACGCCATCCTGTATCTGCAGTTGGCCACCACCCTCTCCCGGGAACTGAGGCCCGGCGCACTCTTGATTGCCGAAGACATGTCGGGCATGCCCGGGCTCTGCCGCCCGGTAAGTGAAGGCGGCATTGGTTTCACCCACCGCCTCGCCATGGGCATTCCCGATTACTGGATCAAGCTGCTCAAGGATCAGCGCGATGAAGATTGGAATATCGATGAACTCTGGGGCACTTTGGCCAACCGTCGCATTGGTGAAGCAACTATCGCCTACGTTGAAAGCCACGACCAGGCGCTGGTCGGCGACAAAACCATCGCCTTCCGCCTCATGGACAAGGAGATGTATGATCACATGGCAAAGGGCGATGATCATTGCGTCATTGAGCGTGGCATCGCCCTGCACAAGATGATCCGCTTGGTGACCCTGGTCGCCGGTGGCGAGGGCTGGCTCAACTTCATGGGCAACGAGTTTGGTCATCCCGAATGGCTCGACTTTCCACGCGAGGGCAACGACTGGTCCTACCACTACTGCCGCCGTCAGTGGTCACTGGTCGACAATCCGGAGCTGAAATACCATTGGCTCGCCGACTTCGACCGCGAACTGATGAAAATATCCGAAGATTTCAAACTGCTAGGGGCCGCCCCCGCGCAATGCCTCAAGGTCGACGACGACAACCGGGTGCTGATTCTCGAGCGCGCCAACCTGATCTTCGTCTTCAACTTCTCGGCCGACCGCTCGATTCCCGACTACACCTTTGGCATTCCCGGTCACGGAGAGCACAAGCTGCTCCTCAACACGGACGCCCACGCCTTCGGTGGCCACGGCCGCGTGGACCCGAAAGTCACCTACCCCGTCGATGCCATGGCGCACGAGATGAAAATCTACACCCCAAGCCGAAGCGCACTGGTGCTTGGGCCGGCCGAAGCGGCTGATTCTTAGTTGATAAGATCAGGTTGATGAGGACCAACCTGGCCACTTAACAAGCAGGAAAAGGCCTGAATACCCACATTAGGGGTTGTCATTCCACAGCTGGCGGTTTAGGAACAGAATTTAAACTTTTCCTGATGAGAGTCCTGATTTCCCCCCTACTCAGCTTGTGTATTGCCGCCAGTGGTCATGCGGCAACGACTTTCATTACCAACTTAAGCCCGAAGACGCTGGCTTCCAACGAGGGCGACGCCGGCACTGGCCTTACTAATGGCACCGACAATGACGGCTTGCATCTGGATACCGATGGCGACAGCACGGTTCTCACGCTGAGCGCCGACGATGGCGGTGGTGCCATTACCTTCAACACGGTTGATGCCGCTCCCAGCAATCTGTTCATGGCCAACGGCACGATGGGCATGGGCAATGAAAAATGGGGCTCCAACCAGAACTGGACTTTCACCTTGGATCGCACCATCAGCTTCGATGGGTTGGACTTCGCGGTGAACGAAAACTCCTACTCACTGCGTTCCGTGGCGTGGAAGGACGACGCCAATGCGTCTGGAACGGGTTGGAGTTTCAGTAGTGATGGCACGATCGGCATCTTCTCACTCAGCAATGGTCAAATTTACGACTTCACCAGTGCCGGAGTTTCCAACGTGGAAGCTGGAACAGAAATCGGCTTCGGAGCCTTCGGTGGGGCAAATGGTGGAGATCTTCTTTACAGCTTCACCATCACTCCGGTTGTGATCCCCGAAACTTCCGCCGCCCTTCTCGGCAGTCTCGGTGCCCTGCTCCTGCTGCGCCGTCGCCCTAATCGATAACCCAGTTGTCATCCTCTAGGTCCGTGAAAAAACACGTCTTCAATTTGACATTCACTTTATGGCATCTTGCTGCCAGCTCTCATGCGGCCGTGATTCTTGCTGATGACTTCGGCGATGCCGTCAAGACATCCAGCCCCGCCACTTTTGGATCATGGAACACGGTGTCCGGAATCAACACACCCGCCAGCAGCCTCACTTTCGTCACCGCCGGTGATACCGCGGCTTCAATCGATGACGGTAGCGAACTCAGCTTTCACAACAACGCGGCAAATCCTGGAATGATTGACGTCAACTACAACATGACCAGCGGAGGTTGGAGAACTTCCATCAATCTGGTTCTCGACGGATCCACCTCCAGTATTGATCTAACCAGCATCAGTTTGGACATGCGCCTGACCAACGGCAGCGGAGCCAGCCAAACCACCGGCAGTAAATCCGGACGCATGACGCTGGAACTCGTCGGTAGCAGCAGCGGTGTGCTGGGAACCATCGATCCGGGAAACTCGAGCTATCCAACCGTCGACTACACACGCGTGTTGGACCTTAGCGCTCTGCCAACGCTGGACACATCCGAGTCTTACACCATCAACATCAGCGCACTCGGCACCGGCTTCGGACACCACAAGGCACTGGATGCATTGAGCCTGGAGGGCGACATCAGCGCCATCCCCGAGCCCTCTACTCTGCTACTCGGCGGATTTGGTTTAGTTGTGCTGCTGCGCCGCCGACGCGCATGACGCCAGAGCTCCATTACTATCCCACACTTCGCCAAAAACCTCTCAACTTTTAACCCCGATCGGAAACGGTCGGGGTTTTTTGTCGTTTGCCGGCGCGACAGCACTGCTGATCACAACCAGGAACTAAGAACCGGGAACCAGGAACGGTGAGCGCTCCGCGCTCACCACTCAATTGCCGCGGCGGCCCAAGTCAGGCCAGCGCCGAACACGACGAGCACTATCTTGTCCCCACGCTTGAACTTGCCTTCACGGTGGGCCTCGTCCAGGGCGATTGCAACGGCAGCGGCTGAAGTATTCCCATATTTGTGAAGGTTGACGAAGACCTTCTCGTTGGGAACCGCCAATCGATCGGCAATCGCATCGATGATGCGCAAATTGGCTTGGTGGGGAATCACACAGGCAATGTCCTCAGGGCTCCAGCCGGCGCGCTCGATGACCGCCTCGGAGGCTTGCTTCATGCGGGTGACCGCATGTTTGAAGACCTCCTTGCCGAGCATGCTCAGGGTTTGCAGGTTCTTGTCGACGTTTTCGCTGTTGATCGGGCAGGCAGTTCCTCCACCGGGAATGTTGAGCAGATGGGTGAGCGTGCCATCGCTACCCATCTCGGTGGCCACAATGTCGCCATCGCCCTCACCAGACTTCTTGAGCACGGCAGCACCGGCACCATCACCAAAGAGCACACAAGTAGTGCGGTCACTCCAGTTGGTGACTGCGGAGAGTTTTTCGGCACCTATGATGAGCGCGTTCTCAAACGCACCGGCAGCAATCATGCGCTTGGCGATCTTCATCGCATAGAGGAAGCCGGAGCAGGCGGCCGAAATATCGAAGGCCACTGCTTTGGTGGCACCGAGTTGTTGCTGCACATGACAGGCGGTCGCCGGAGTTGGGGTATCGGGAGTGATAGTGGCGACGATGATGAGATCAATTTCTTCAGCGGAGGTGCCGGATTGTTCGAGCGCTTTCCTGGCTGCCGCACTGGCCATGTGCGAGGTGAATTCGTCATCACGCGCAATCCGGCGCTCCTTGATGCCCGTGCGCGTGACAATCCATTCATCGCTGGTATCGACCAAGGTTGCCAACTCGTCGTTGGTCAGGACTTTCTCCGGCACGTAACTGCCCGTGCCCGCCACAAAGACTCCCGAGGAGGAATTTGACTCAGTCATGCTGGACAGAGAGTGGAATCAGGGTTTCTCCGCCACAAGTGCGAAGTTGATGAATCAGTCGAGTATGGAGGAAGTCGCCGTGATTTCCTCAAGCAGGGCCTCGATCTTCTCATTGATCCTGTTCTCCACGCTTTCGTTGGCTACACGAATCGCGTTGCGGATGGCCAAGGCACTCGAGGAGCCATGGGCGATGATCACCACACCATTGACCCCCAACAGCGGACTGCCGCCGTAGGTCTCGTAGTTGCCCTTGTCCTTCATGGCCTGGAAAGCGCCCTTGGCAAGCACCGCACCGGCCAGGCGCAGCGGGTTGCCCTTGATTTCGGTCTTGAGCCACTTGGAAACGGCTTTTGCGGTGGCCTCGACAGTCTTGAGCATGATGTTGCCCACAAAGCCGTCACAGAGGACGACATCGAGATCCTTTTCGAACAGATCACGACCCTCGACGTTACCAACAAAATTGATGCCGGGGGTCTCCTTGAGACGCTTGAAGGTTTCCTTGGTGAAAGTCGTGCCCTTTTCATCCTCCTCACCATTGGACATCAAGCCCACCTTGGGGTCCTGCTCACCCATCACGCCGCGCACGTATGCGGATCCCATGACCGCATAGGCCACCAGATGCTCGGGTTTGGCCTCGGGGTTCGCACCGGCGTCCAGGATGTGGCAAAGGCCATGCTCGTTGGGGATCGCGGTGGCGATGCCGGCACGGTCCACTTCGGGGAGGGTTCGCAACTTGATGGTGGCGCAAGCAACCACCGCACCGGTATTGCCAGCCGAAACGAAAGCATCCGCCTGGCCTTCCTTGACCATGTTCATGGCCACATTGATGGATGACTGCTTCTTGCGGCGCACGGCCTTGGCACCGGATTCGCCCATTTCAACGGCCTCGGGAGCATGCACGATGCTCACCCGCGGGTCATTTAATGGAAGCCCTTGCTGCTTGCACTCCTCGAGCAGTATGGCCTCGTCACCAACGAGATAGATGTGCTCAATCTTGGAGTAAGATCGAAGGGCATCGATGGCCCCGCCGATGTTGACTCCGGGGGCATTGTCGCCGCCCATGGCATCGAGTGCTACTTTCATCGGATACAGGGAATCGCTGATTGGAGAGTTGGAAAGGGAGGGTTCGCCAAGTCTGGATACGAAAAATCACCGCTCCGGAGCCACGGGGCGGCGATCAACGAATTATCTCAAAGGAGGAGTGATCACAGCGCCTCGACATCAAGAACCTGACGATCGCGGTAGTAACCGCAGGAAGGGCAGGCGATGTGCGAAGGCACTTTGCTGCCGCATTCCGGGCAGTCCTTGAGAACCGGGGCCGACCAACGGTTGGCGCCACGGCGTTTCTTTTGCCGGCTTTTGGAAGAGCGTCGCTTTGGAACAGCCATGATGAAATGTGTAGTTTAGGGTTGGTCCTTGAGGTCCTTTAGATCGTCGAGGGCGGACCAGCGGTCGTCGCCTTCGGGGCGGGGCGGGGTGATTAGCCCATCATCGCCCAGTTTGTCCACTGATAAATACGGGGAATCGACATCACATTCGCGAGGCTCATCGGCCTGATCGGCACGTGGGTTGGCGGGAAATTGGATAAGAATCTCCTCCCGCAAGGCCTCGGAGACCTCGATTTCACTGAATTTTCCGATTTCCAGCGAGATGGCTGCCCCTTTCAGACAGATGGTCTGAATGAAGGGTTCGAGCGTCCGCACGCAGGTAAATTCAAAGGGAGCCGAGAGACTTCCAGTCAGAAGCAATTCCGGGCCGAAGCGCTGAACCCAGAGATCGTAGCCAAGAGGACCCACCGGCCGTGCGTCGCCTTTCGGCAGATCAAAGAGATCCGACGACAGTTCCCCACACAGAACCATTCCCTCTTCGGGGAGCACTTCCAGATCGATGAGCAGCTTCGCTGGCATGCCAAGCAAGGTAATCGCTGCGCCGCCAGATCCAAGTGGAGAATTTCCGCTCGTCAGAGGACACTCCCCCACTATCTTGCCTTCATGGCCATTAACATCGACCTACTTGCCCGCATTTGTGAAGCCCCGGGTGCGCCCGGCTATGAGAGAAAGATCCGCGAACTGGTGCTCAAGGAACTGGACGGACTCGCTGATGAAGTCCGCGTCGACAACATGGGCAATGTGGTCGCCCTCAAGAAAGGCCGTTCCGACAAGAAGAAGTGCATGGCCGCCGCCCACATGGATGAGATTGGCTTTATCGTAACCCATATCGACGACAAGGGTTTTGTCCGCTTCAACCCCGTGGGCGGCTTCGATCCAAAAACACTGACCTCACAGCGTGTCATCATTCACGGCAAGAAAGACGTGGTTGGGGTGATGGGCTCCAAGCCCATTCACATCATGAAGCCCGAAGAGCGCAACAAGGCTGTTAATATCAGCGACTTCTTCATTGATACCGGCATGAGCAAGGCCGCTCTCACCAAACAGGTGCAAGTGGGTGACTTCATCACGCGCTATTCTTCACTGATGGAGTTGGGCGATTGCATCAACGTCAAGAGCCTCGACAATCGCGCGTCGGTCTTTCTACTCATCGAGGCCCTGCGCACCCTGAAAACCAGTCGCACCAAGCCCGCCTATGACTTGTATGCGGTCTTCACCGTGCAGGAGGAAGTTGGCCTGCGCGGCGCCCAGGTTGCCACCATCGAAATCCAACCCGATTTCAGCTTCGGCCTGGACACCACCATCGCTTACGACGTGCCAGGTTCCAGCCCCCAGGAGCGCTGCACCTCTCTGGGTGAGGGAGCCGCCATCAAGTTGATGGATTCCTCGGTGATCTGCGACTACCGAATGATCGCCTTTATGAAGAAGGTGGCCAAAAGCAAGAAGATCAAGTGGCAGACCGAAATCCTGGCTGCCGGCGGCACCGACACCGCGCCCCTGCAGCGCATGGCGGCCGGGGGCTCCATCGCTGGCGCGGTATCCATTCCCACACGCCACATTCACCAGACCATCGAGAGCTGCCACAAAAAGGATCTTGAAGCATGCATCAAGTTACTGGCTGCCTGTGTGTGTGAGCTCGACAAGGGTGATTGGAAGTTCTGAATTTGCATCGGAAAGGACCAGATTTGCCTGATTCATGAGCAGCGCTCATGACTAGATAAAATTTTGAGAGTGGCTTGAACGCAGTCGCGCGGAATCGTGGGCTTACCATGCATGTATTTCGGATTTCTTAAGGAATTTTTTCAAATTCCGCCGGGCCTGGGTTCGTTATCTAACAGATGAAATTTTTTCTAGCCCCTATATCCAGAGGCTCGTTGGTGGAGTCGCATCAGAAAGCCCTTGATTTTAAGTATGATTTACAATGCACATACAATGTTTAAACCACTATATATTGTATTGTGAATAATTTGTGTATACCATATGAGCAAAAACGTGTTGACCCTAAAGACTGAACCGATCAGTATTTCCAACGCTGCTCCGTGCACCCCAATCCCTCGATCTACCCTATCCGATAGCTCTTTTGGGCCGCCGCATCAGCAACCCTCAATCGACTCATATTGCCCATCCGTTCCATCTCACTGCCAAACGCTGCCAAACGCAGCTAACGCCACCCCTCGGCTCTCACCACACTCCTTCAACCCCGACCCTAAATCACCTCATCATGTCTGATACCACCACCGTTCAAATTGGCAACCGCACCTTCGTTCTCGACAAAGACAAAGCTGAACAGGCCATCGCCGCCAAAAAGGTGATCAATGGTCGCGACACCATGTTCTTCAACATCCTGCCCCTGAAGTACCAGTGGGCCTACGATTTGTATAAGACGATGAAGAACAACCACTGGGAGCCCGAAGATGTCACCATGCAGAAGGACGTCGAGCAATGGCGCTCCGATGACATTTCGGATGTGGAACGCTGGATCATCAAGATGGGCATTGGCTACTTCTCCGCAGCCGAAGGTATTGTGGGAGACAACATTCTACATGTGGTGCGCGAGGTGGTAACTGCTCCCGAACTCAAACTGGTACTCGGTCGCCACGCCCACGAGGAAAACATTCATGCCGACAGCCTGGTCTACATGCTCTCCTCGCTTGGTCTCAACCCTCACGAGTGTGAGGCGATGTTCGAAGACATCCCGACCATCAAGGAAAAGAACACCTTCGTGGTCTCCAACAGCCGTGCCCTGCGCCGCGACATCGACCTCACCGAGACCGCCAACAAGCAGGCGCTCGCCAAGAACATATTCCTCTTCGGCCAGGTCATGGAGGGCACCCAGTTTTACGGTCTCTTTGGCATGATCCTGAGCCTTTATCGCCAGAACAAGTTCCCAGGCATCGGTCAGATGTTTCGCTACACACTGCGCGACGAGTCCAACCACATCGAGGTCTTCCGCAATCTGCTCATGGACCTCATCGACGAGAATCCGGATATTTGGACCGAAGACTTCAAGCAGGACCTGCGCGGCACCATGAAGGAGGGCATCGAACTGGAGAAAAAGTTCATCCGCGACTGCCTGCCGGTTTCCGCTATCGGCCTCAACGCCGATGAGTTCGTGCAATACATCGACTACATTGCCGACCGCCGCCTCGCTTCCTGTGGCCTCAAGCCCCTCAACGACAAGGATCTCTCCAACCCTTTCCCTTGGCTAGCGGAGATGATGGACATCAAGAAGGAGCAAAACTTCTTCGAAGGCCGCGTCACCGAATACCAGAAGGCATCCGCGCTCGAGAACGTCGACGACGACGAGCTGTAATTCGCGCTGCCGCATTTCGGCTTTCCTTTTCATACCGGACAGCTTGCTGACGCCGAAACATGGCCCTTGGCTGCCAAGATTTCCCTGACACCCCTCCCAAGGCCTTCCCCATCCATACCGGGCTCAGCCCATGCATCAAGGGTCACCGCACCCATCAACATCATAGGCTACAGCCTACCCAATAAACACCCCATACGCCCCAAAATTCATGTACCGTTCCGTCAACCCAGACGAAGACCTAATCCTCAAACAGGTCATCACCGATCGTTTCCAGCTCGAACCTGCCGACCGCGGCTTCAGCTGGCGAGAGGTCCTCACTCAGGATCAACGCAACCCGATCACCGACATCATCGTCACCCGTGGCAACGACGAATCGCACTTCTCCCTTGAGGACGTAGCTGATGCAATTGGCAACTCGCTGACCGATCTTCTGATCGCCCGCAGCGAACAGGAGGACAGCATCTTTTCTGACGAAAATCGCCGCTTCGTTTCGGATGTGGCCTTCTCGGTTGCCAATTCCCTGATGAAATCTCTCGATGATGGCGGCCGACTTCGTCTCTCGGAAGCCGATCTATACCTGCTCATTGAAAAGGCCCTGCTTGAGAACGAAGCGTATGATGTTGCCAAGTCGCTGGCTTTTCGCCGCTCCATGGAGAAGAACGGTAGCGTGGACACAAACGTGGAGCCGCATACCCTTCCCGTGCGCCTGATCCGCCGAAACGGCAATGTGGTGCCCTGGTCCGAGACCAAGATTGAAATCGCGGTGCGCAAGGCCTTCCTGACCATCAAGGAAAACCCGGAGCCTGCGATTGACATCGCCAAGGGTGTCACCGAACGCATCCGCCGTGGCGACCAGTCCTTCGTCCACATCGAGGACGTGCAGGACATGGTGCAGGAAGAGCTCATGCGTCAGGGCCATTTCAAGGCCGCTGAGCACTACATTCTCTACCGCGCCCAGCGTGCGCGCCTGCGTATCGAGGAAGAAGAAAACGCCGAGGATCCCAATCAGGAGTTCATGGTGACCGTCACCCAGGACGATGGCACTTCATCTTTCTGGGATGGCGTCGACCTCAAGAAGCGCATCGCCTACGCAACCATCGGCCTCAATCTCGACATGGCCGAAATCGATATCGAGCGCGAACTGCGACGCTCGGTTGGTTCCGAAATCACTGCCAAGGATCTCAAGAACACCATCATCCTGAACGCCAAGGCCCTGATCGAGAAAGATGCCGACTTCGCCAAGTTCGCCGGACGCATCCTGCTTAGCTACATTTACGAGGAAGTGCTCGATTGGAGCATCGCTGAAGACGGCATCGAAAAACTCAAGAGTGCTCACCAAACGGCCTTCAAGAGCTACCTCAAACACGGCGTGGCCATCAAGCGCTTACATCCCGAACTCCTCGACAGCTACGACCTTGATCAACTCTCTGAGGCCTTCGATCCAACTGCCGACCTCGACTTCGACTACCTGGGCATCCAGACCTTGTATGACCGCTACCTCGTGGTCGACAAGACCGGCGCCAAACCGAAGCGCGTTGAGACCCCTCAATTCTTCTGGATGCGCGTGGCCATGGGCCTTTTCAAGCACGAGAAGAAGAATGCCGAGAACTGGGTCATCCGCCTCTACAACCTATACAAGGGCCGTCGCTTCTGCTCCTCCACGCCAACCTTGTTCAACTCCGGAACCCTGCACTCGCAGCTGTCTTCTTGTTACCTCTACAAGGTCGATGACTCCATCGAGTCCATCATGATCCGGGGAGTCGCCGAGAATGCATTCCTCAGCAAATGGGCAGGTGGTCTCGGTGGTTCCTGGACCGCGGTGCGCGGAACCGGTGGCTATATTCAAGGCACCAACGGCGAGTCCCAGGGCATCATCCCCTTCCTTAAGCTGCACAACGACCAGTTGGTGGCCGTCAACCAAGGTGGAAAACGCCGTGGCTCCGGTTGTGCCTACCTCGAGACCTGGCACAACGATATCGAGGACTTCCTCGAGCTGCGCAAGAACACCGGAGACGAGCGTCGCCGCTGCCACGACATGAACACGGCGAACTGGATTCCCGACCTGTTCATGAAGCGCATGGAAGACCGCTCCCATTGGACCCTGTTCCGCGCCAACGAAGTGCCTGATCTCCACGATCTCTACGGCAAGGCTTTCGAGCAGCGCTACGAGCAATACGAGGCACTGGCCAAGGAAGGCAAGATCTGGTCGCGTGAGCTTCCCGCCATCGACCTGTGGAAGGGCATGCTAAAGATGCTCTTTGAAACCGGCCACCCCTGGATCACCTTCAAGGATCCCTGCAACCTGCGCTCGCCCCAGGATCACTGTGGTGTCATCCACTCCTCCAACCTCTGCACCGAGATCACGCTCAACACCTCGGAAGAGGAAACCGCCGTCTGCAACCTCGGCTCCGTGGTGCTGGATTCCCACATCACCAAAGATGGAGCGATTGACCACGAGATGCTAAAGGAGACCATCACCGTGGCCATCCGCGCCCTCGATAATGTCATCGACATCAACTTCTACCCGACGCAAGCAGCCAAGACCGCCAACTCACGCCACCGCCCCATCGGCATGGGGGTGATGGGTCTGCAGAACGCCCTCTACAAGCGCGGCATCAATTTCGCTTCTGACTCGGCCGTTGAATTCAACGACGAAATCATGGAAGCCGTGGCCTACTACGCCTACAACGCCTCCTCCGACCTCGCCGAGGAACTCGGCACCTACTCGACCTACAAGGGTTCCAAGTGGGACCGCGGCCTGATGCCCCAGGACACGCTCGACCTCCTTGAGGACGAGCGTGGCCGCCCGGTCGATGTCCCGCGTGGCGAGAAAATGGACTGGTCGGTGGTTCGCGACAAAATCAAGAAGCACGGCATGCGCAACTCCAACGTGCTTGCCATTGCTCCGACTGCAACCATCTCCAACATCATGGGTACCACCCCTTGCATCGAGCCCAACTACAAGAACCTCTACGTGAAGTCCAACCTCTCGGGCGACTTCATCGTGCTTAACGGAACATTGGTACAAGACCTTAAGCAAGCCGGCTTATGGAACCAGGAAATGCTCGACCAACTCAAGTATTTCGATGGTGAACTCGAGGACATCGACGACATCCCCGATGCCATCAAGGAGAAGCACAAGACGGTCTTCGGCATTGACTTCGAATACATCATTGATGCGGCCGCCCGCCGCCAGAAGTGGATCGATCAATCCCAATCGGTCAACCTGTTCCTCAAGACGCCCGACCTCAAAACCCTGTCGCACATGTACCGCCGTGCATGGGACAAGGGCCTCAAAACGACCTACTACCTACGCACCCTGCAGGCTTCCAACATCGAAAAATCGACCATCAATGTCAAAAAAGAGATGCGCGGACACATGAACGATGGTGTCGAGAAGAAGCAATTCACCGAAGCTGAGAAGAACGCCTGCTCGCTCGAAGCCATGATGAACGGTGGCGAATGCGAAGCTTGCCAATAAGAGCCTGTCTGCTCGAGAACTCATCACAAGAGCGGGGTTTGGCAATTGCCAAACCCCGCTTGCTTTTCGTTTCTTG
>JAURCU010000157.1 GCA_030828305.1 Luteolibacter sp. | reverse complement strand
CCTGCTCGTTGAACTTGGCCTTGCCGTTGCCGCGGCGGATGCGCGGCTTGCCAGGCGTCTTTCGGCTGCCGTCCTTGGCCACGAACTTCGGGCGCATGGACTTCTTCTCGATCAGCTCGACGGTGCCGCCGGCCTTCTCGATCTTCTCTCGCGCGGTCGCAGTGATCGCGTCCACCTTGACCGTGACGGCCTTGGTGAGCTCCCCGTCGCCCAGGATCTTGAACATCTCGGAGTGCTTCGCCTTGCTGGCGAGGCCCTTGTCGAGGATGGCCTTCAGGTCGACGGTCGCGCCGGCGTCGAACCCCTCGAGGTCCGAGACGTTCACGACGGTGAAGACCTTCTTGAAGATCTTGTTGTTGAAGCCGCGCTTGGGCAGGCGGCGGTAGAGCGGCATCTGGCCGCCTTCCCAGCCGATCCGGCGCGACCAGCCCGAGCGCGCCTTGGCGCCCTTGTGGCCCTTGCCGGCGGTCTTGCCGTTGCCCGAGCCGGTGCCGCGGCCGCGGCGCTTCCGGTCGGGGAACGCGATCCCCAGGGTCTTTGCTTCGGCGAGGTTCATTCGAGCTCCACTCCTCGCAGCTTCGCGGTTTCTTCGCG
>JAURCU010000156.1 GCA_030828305.1 Luteolibacter sp. | reverse complement strand
CTTCTAATTCCCTCAACGCTGTGCGTATAGGTGTAAATATTTCCCTTCTTCTACACCCCCCTGTCACAAAAATCCACTCTTTAAAACGTTTATCTCGCACGGTAAGAAACCGTGGAGTATCACCAACGAAAGTGACTGGTATTGCTATGGCTTTATGTTTTTTCATTGCTCATTAGCTTCTATAATCCCCTGATAAGTTTATTCCGAGGAAACGCTCACAGGAGATTTACCTCGTGTAGTACGTTTGACCTTGGGTGGCTCTTGTACCACAACGGGCTCGGGCTCGGGCTCGGGCTCGGGCTCGGGCTCGGGCTCGAGCTCGAGCATTTCTTCCGTTACAGGTGCATATACCATCTGAGGCATTTGAACCTCTTGCGCCTCTTCCTGAACCCGGTCGAGGAAAGTCTTAATTTTTGTAATATCGTCTTTAGACTGGCGCAATTCGTTATACATGTAAAGAGACGCCGCGACACAAACTACCACTGCAGCCAAAATAGCAGTTTCGCGATCAAAAGAAAACATTGTGGTTTACTTACACGTTTTGTTTTTAAGTAGATACAATTACACCCATTTTAGATCTTTCACCTTCTGGGCACTGATA
>JAURCU010000155.1 GCA_030828305.1 Luteolibacter sp. | reverse complement strand
TACATTATAGAATGATATACTCACCTTTTGCTAGAAAGTAAGATTGAAGATAAGACGAGTGTAATGGTAAAAAGTATTCTGAGAGGGATTAAAACTCAAAGAAATGTTCCAAATGTTGGGATGGGGTTATCGAAGAGGATACCTACAGCAGCTTTATTTTAATACCCCGAAGTATATGTACTTTATGCGGAAATCAGATTGTTCCCTAGGTTGTAGCTCCGACAGGAATCGAACCTGTATCTAAAGTTTAGGAAACTCTTGTTCTATCCGTTGAACTACGGAGCCATTTTGGAAATAAATTTAAAATAATTATCATATATTGAACGGTGTTTTAAACAAAATCAAATTGAAATTTTACGGTTTATTTTTTTTTACTTCAATCCTCTTTTTTTTAGGCTGTTCTCCCTTAAAAAAATATGAAGGCAAAAATAAGATTTACGAAAATGAAGTTCAAAAACTAGAGGGATTAACCGAATACGAATCACTTAGTGATTATATTCTGTTCTTGGGGAGTTCCAGCATCCGAAGGTGGACTAAAATTCAAGAACAAATGCAACCCTTTGAGTCCGTCAAAAGAGGATATGGCGGAGCACATTTCTATGATTTAATTTTCTTTAC
>JAURCU010000154.1 GCA_030828305.1 Luteolibacter sp. | reverse complement strand
TCGCCTCTTCTTCGCTCAGCTCGCCGTTGAGCTCAAGGTTAATAGACTCGGCGTGCGCGCGCATGACGGGCACGCGGATGCACGTCGCGGCGATCTGCACGTCTTCCGTGCCCCAGATCTTGCGCGTCTCCTTCACCATCTTCATCTCCTCCTCGTTGTACCCGTTCTCCGTCATAGGCGCGTTGTGCGAAAACAGGTTGAAGGCGTACTGCCATCCAAAGATCTCCATCGTCACCGGGTCGCCGGCGAGCACGTCGCGCGTCTGCTGCTCGAGCTCCGCCATCGCCAGCGCGCCCGCACCAGACGCCGCCTGGTACGTCGAGGCGATCATGCGCTTGACGCCGACCGCGCGATGGATGGGCGTGACCGCCATGAGCGCGATGATGGTGGAGCAGTTGGGGTTGGCGATGATGCCGCCCTTGCGCGCGCCGCCGAGCTTGTAATCCGCCATCGCCTCGGGGTTCACCTCGGGGATCACGAGCGGCACGTCGGGGTCCATGCGGAACGCGGAGGAGTTGTCCACCACGAAGCAGCCCTTCGCGGCGGCGAGGGGGCCGAACTTCTTGGAGATGGAGCCTCCCGCGGAGAAGAGCGCGATGTCCACGCCGTCGAACGAATCCTCGGTGAG
>JAURCU010000153.1 GCA_030828305.1 Luteolibacter sp. | reverse complement strand
TGAAGAGCTCGAGGCTGGCCGCATCCTTGGAGACCTCGACGAGGCCGAGATCAAGGAGTGGCAAGAGCTCTCCAAGGATCCTCGTTGCCAGTTTGATGGTTCCCTCGAATTGGCAGCGGCGGCTATTGAGGCCGAATTTCTCCAGGCCAAAGATGAGGCCTTGCCCGAAGGTCTTCTCGCCAAACTCCATGAAGGTAAGGCGGGCTTTGTTTCAGAACAGGTCGAGCCAACGCCCGACAAGGTGGTGCCGATGACCAGCTCTGGCGGCCTGCTGAAATCGGTCCAACTGGCCTGGGGCATCGCTGCCCTCTTTGCCATTCTGTTTGTCGCCCGGATGATGGTTCCAGGTCCTGATGATAGCATCGGCCCGGTGGTCGTGAAGCCCACGCCCAAGCAAGCGCTCGCCAAGCTCGAGAAAGAGGCCTCCGATTTGTACGAGTCCAACTTCGGTGGCCTCGGTAATTACGAAGGCATGTCCGGTAAGGTGACCTGGAGTGACGACAAGCAAGAGGGCTACATGACCCTCACCAACCTTCCGACCAACAATCCGCAAGCTAAACAGTATCAGCTATGGATTGTGGATCCCGAGCGCGATGACAAGCCGGTCGATGGAGGGGTCTTCGATATCCCT
>JAURCU010000152.1 GCA_030828305.1 Luteolibacter sp. | reverse complement strand
AATCTTGTTGATGGCAAAGATGTACCTGTTCCACATTTTGGAGTCGTATTAGAATGGAATACTTTTCAAGAATTATCGATTCGACTTAAATCTAAAAATGTAAAATTTATCATAGAACCCTACATACGATTTAAAGATCTCCCAGGTGAACAAGCGACAATGTTCTTTAAAGACCCCTCAGGAAATGCATTAGAATTCAAATCTTTTAAAGATTTTAATCAAATTTTTGAGAAATAGTAAATTATTTAAGAAATGCTTGAAGAGTATTGGTCAAAAGCATTGCAATTGTCATAGGACCAACACCACCGGGAACAGGGGTGATAAAACTAGATTTTTTTGAGACATTTTTATAGTCAACATCTCCAACAATTTTATAGCCCTTTTTAGAATCATCCTTTACCCTTGTTATTCCAACATCTACAACGACAACTCCCTCTTTTACCATATCTGCTTTTACAAAATTTGGAACACCAAGAGCTGAAATTATGATATCAGCCTGAAGAGTTAATTCTTTTATGTTTTTAGTTCTACTATGTGCTAAAGTAACGGTGGAATTACCAGGATTTGACTTTCTACTCATCAGTATACTAATTGGTCTTCCAACTATATCAGACCTTCCAATAACTACAGTTTGTTTTC
>JAURCU010000151.1 GCA_030828305.1 Luteolibacter sp. | reverse complement strand
AATGACTATAAGTAACCATAGCTTAAACGGACAAGCTTATTAAATAAGCATGTCCATTTAATAAAGAGTTAATAAACTCTATTTAATTTCAACCGTGGCACCAGCCTCTTCAAGCTTTGCTTTGATCTCATTAGCTTCGGCCTCAGGGACACCTTCTTTAACCATTGAAGGTGCAGCCTCGACAAGGTCTTTAGCTTCTTTCAAGCCTAACCCTGTGATAGCTCTAACCTCTTTAATAACATTGATTTTCTTTTCACCAATAGCATTTAACATAACATTAAATTCTGTCTTAGCTTCTGCTGAAGGAGCAGCTTCTCCACCACCAGCACTTGCAGCAACAGCAACAGGTGCAGCAGCGGAAACGCCCCACTTTTCTTCAAGAAGCTTAGCAAGGTCTGCCGCTTCTAATACAGTTAAAGAACTTAACTCTTCTGCAATTTTTTCTAAATCTGCCATAATATACTCCTAATATTTAAAATTTTATTGTTGTGATTTTTGTGAAATAGTTCTTAAGACTTGAGATGCAGGTTCCAAAGTTAACCTGACAAGTTTTGAAGCAGGCGCCTGAAGAAGACCCACAATTTTGCCTCTTAAATCGTCTAAGCTTGGAAGTTTTGCTAAAGCTTCCACATCTGTTTTGGAAAGAGGTTTATCATCTA
>JAURCU010000150.1 GCA_030828305.1 Luteolibacter sp. | reverse complement strand
GCCGAAGTCGAAGTGGGTCGGGATCTGCTCCGGCAGGTCGGGCCAGGCGGTCGCGGCGAGCGTCCACAGCGCCGCGACCGAGAGCAGCAGCAGCGACGACATGCTCAGAAGGAGGCCTGACCCGGCACGCGCGGATACGGGATCGCGTCGCGGATGTTCTGCAGGCCCATCATGTAGACGATCAGCCGCTCGAACCCGAGGCCGAAGCCGGCGTGCGGCACGGTGCCGTAGCGGCGCAGGTCGCGGTACCACCAGTAGTGATCCCGGTCGAGGTCCATCGCGGCCATGCGCTGATCGAGCACGTCGAGGCGCTCCTCGCGCTGGCTGCCGCCGATGATCTCGCCGATGCCGGGCGCCAGCACGTCCATCGCGGCGACGGTCTTCTGGTCGTCGTTGAGCCGCATGTAGAACGCCTTGATCTCCTTGGGATAGTTCATCACCACCACCGGACGACCGACGTGCTCTTCGCAGAGGAAGCGCTCGTGCTCGGTCTGCAGATCGATGCCCCACTCCGGCGCGTAGTCGAACTTCTGGCCGCTCTGCTGCAGCACGTCGATCGCCTTGGAGTAGTCCATGCGCTCGAAGGACGCCCGCTCGAACTTCTCGAGGCGCTCGATGACGCCGCTCTGCACGCGCTGCTCGCAGAATTCGAGGTCGTCGCTGC
>JAURCU010000149.1 GCA_030828305.1 Luteolibacter sp. | reverse complement strand
CAACCACCAAGCACGATCAGGTCAGCCATGGAGACCTTCTTGCCACCACCAGCGGAAGCATTGAAGGTTTCCTGAACACCACCCAATGCCTGGACTACTTTGGCCAACTGCTCTGGCTGGTTCGCATCCCAATCCTTCTGAGGAGCCAGACGGATGCGAGCGCCGTTGGCACCACCACGCTTGTCTGAATTACGGAAGGTGGTCGCAGAACACCAAGCAGTCCCAACAAGTTCTGAGGTAGATAGACCGGTTGCTAGGATGCTGGCCTTGAGTTGAGCAATGTCACTTGCATCAACCAACGTGTGGTCAACAGCTGGAACGGGATCTTGCCAAATCAGATTTTCTTCAGGAACTTCTGATCCCAGGTAGCGCACCTTCGGGCCCATGTCGCGGTGAGTCAGCTTGAACCAAGCACGCGCAAAGGCATCAGCAAACTCATCTGGATTGTCACGGAAGCGCAGTGAGATCTTTTCATAGATTGGATCCATGCGCATGGCCATATCTGCCGTGGTCATCATGGGTCGATGCTTTTTGGAAGGATCATGGGCGTCTGGGGCCATATCTTCATCAGCAACATCTTTGGCCAGCCACTGCCAGGCACCTGCCGGGCTCTTGGTCAGTTCCCAATCATACTTGAAGAGCGTCGTGAAGTAGCCGTTGTCCCACTGAGTTGGATTTGGGGTCCAAGCGCCTTCGAT
>JAURCU010000014.1 GCA_030828305.1 Luteolibacter sp. | reverse complement strand
ACTCGTAACCACCCTCTTCGCGGAGTGTGGACGCTGCCTGAATCTTGGGTAGCACCTCACTCATGAAGGATTGTCCGCCGAAACCCGGCACCACGGTCATGCAGAGCAGTAGATCAATGTCAGCGAGGTAGGGCTCCACCGCCTTGAGCTCGGTTGCCGGATTAAGCGCCAGTCCGGCCTGCAGCCCGGCCTCACGAATGCGGCCCAGAGTATCGGCCACATTGTGATTGGCCTCCACGTGCACGGTGATCATGTCGGAACCCGCCTCAATGAAGCGCGGCAAGTAGTGGTCGGGTCTCGAGATCATCAGATGGACATCCAGAAAAATGCCGTCAACATGATCAACCGTCCTCACCAACTCTGGACCAAATGAAATGTTGTCCACGAATTGGCCATCCATCACATCGAGGTGCATCCAATCGGCGCCGGCTGCCGCCGCGCGCTTCACTTCTAATCCGATGCTGGAAAAATCCGCCGCCAACAGGGACGGAGCCACAAGGGTCTGGTTAAACCGTTTCACGAGGACATTCAGCCATGAAACACTGAGAACTCCAAGTCTTGTCGCTCCGACTGGCCTCAGACAGCTCCAGCAGCTAGCGGGAAGCATTGGCAAGGGCGGATTCCAATCCTTTCGCGCGTGCATCTCCGGCTCACGTGCACTATGCCTTGGCCGTGGACGAGCATGCCCCCGAGATTGATCTCAAGAGCGACGAACACTTCATGAGCCAGGCGCTCAAGGAGGCGCTCAAGGGCTATCGCGCCAACGAAGTGCCGGTGGGGGCCGTGGTGGCGCGCAAAGGCCGCGTGATCGCCCGAGCCTGGAACCAGGTCGAAACCCTCAAGGACGCCACCGCTCATGCCGAGATGCTGGCGCTCACCGCGGCTCAGGAAGCTGTGGGTGACTGGCGACTGGACGACTGCACCCTTTACGTCACCAAGGAGCCTTGCCCGATGTGCGCGGGTGCAATCGTTCATTGTCGGCCAAAACGATTGGTCTACGGCTGCCCGGACCCCAAGGCAGGAGCCGCTGGCGGCTGGATCAACCTGCTGGACAGCAATCCACCCCTCAACCACCGCTGCGAGATCCAATCCGGAGTGCTGGGCGAAGCCAGTCTGGAAATCCTCCAGCGATTCTTTCGCGAGGCTCGCGAGAGGAAGAAAGAAGCGCGTGGGGGCGAGGCATAAGTCACACTACCCAGGGCCTTAAGCACAGGGCGTAAAAAGTCTAGGAATCATTGATAATCAATGAAATTGCAATGTTATTGATCGACAAATGTCCCACAATCTCTTGGTATTGTCCTTGCCGAACGATTGCCCCTAACCGCCAAGGGCAGGTCAACAACCCCGCATCTTCCCATGCCAAACTACTACCTCCAACGCAATGGCGAACAGCAAGGCCCCTACCCCACCGAGGAGCTTAAGCGCCAAGTGGCCTCAGGCGAAATAAGAGTCGACGAACTCGTCTGCGCCGAAGGCACCGAGGATTGGGTCCCCGTCGGCAACCTGACCAAGCCTACCTCCCCGCGCGCCACCATGCTGGGCCACTCCCATTCACACTCGGCTGCGGTTGCCGCCATGTCCCAGCGTCCGGTCACGCTGGACCAGGTCAACGAGGCCAGAATGAAGATGAACCTGCCTATCCTCGGCATGCTCCTCTCCATCGCACTGCCGATCATTGTATGGTTTATCAAAAAGAACATTGAGAGTGGCGGAGTTAGTGCCCAAGAGACCAGAAACCTGCTGCCCCTCGGAATTTTTGTCGGCCTGATCGGCTTCGCCACCTTTCTGCTCTGGTTTCGCAAGGCCCAGAAACATGCTGCCGTCATCAAGGCCAGTTACGAGCACAGCCGTGGCTGAGAGCGCTGTGCTCTTGTCATGTGGCTGTGGTCATAGGTTTCATAAGCGCAAATGATCCATAGTGACCAGCGGCAGACGCACTTGCTCTGAGCATTGAATGAAGGTAAAGCTCGTGGGTGCCCGCCAAGTCTGTCCAAGCTGCTTGTTTCTTTGCCATTGTCGGCACGGATGAGGGGCAGGTTCGCGAACAGGCCCTCAAGCTCTTTAATGAACTGACTGGCGGAAATGAGGATGGCTTCACCCATGAGACTCTGGACGGCACCGCAGACAATTCGGACGGCGCCTACGAGATCTGCTCCTCGGCCGTGCAGGCTTTGCAGACCGTGCCCATGTTCGGTGGCGACAAGGTGGTATGGCTGCGCAATGTCAATTTCCTTGCCGATAGCATCACCGGCCGTTCACAACGCACCGAGGAAGGCGTCGAGAAGCTGCGTGCCTGCATCGAAGACGGGTTGCCTGACGGCGTAAGGCTGATCATCAGCGCTCTCGGCGTGGACAAGCGCCGCGCGTTCTGGAAGTTCATCCAGAAGCAGGCCCAGGTGCAGGCCTACGACCGCATCGATACTGGGCGCGATGGCTGGCAAAACGAGGTGGCCCATGTGGTCACCCAAAAGGCCGCTGAAAAAGGTCTCGAATTTGAGCCCGAAGCCCTCGAGGTCTTCGTCTTGCTGGCCGGTGAACAAAGCCAGCAAATCGGCAATGAGCTCGAAAAGCTGGATCTTTTCCTCGGTAGCGGCAGAGCCGGTGCCTCCCGAACAATCACCTATGAGGACGTGAAGGTGATGGTGCCGCTCAGCCGAGAGGCCGTGGTCTTTGAAATCGGCAAGGCCATCCAAAGCGGTCATGCCGAGCGCGCCATCGAACTTGTCGACCAGCAACTCGAAGCCGACGAGTCCGCAATCGGCATCATGCGCGCCTCTCTCATCGGCGTTGTGCGCAGCCTTTTTTCCGCGAAGCTCATTCTCACCCAGTTCAACCCCCCCACCGGCAACTACTCGCAGTTCGCAGCAGCGATCAATAAGTTCCCGGAAAACGAGCGCGCTTGGCTGCCCCAGAAAAAGGACGGCAGCGGAGTCAACGCCTACCCCATTTTCTTGGCACTTGGCCATGCCGCTTACTTCAAACTCGAAGATCTCAAGCTACTACTCGACGCCACCCTTCAGGCCGACCGCGCTCTGGTCACCACCGGTCTTGACCACCGCCTGGTGCTGCACCGCCTGATCGTGCAAATTGCTTCAGCCAGAAAATTATGAAAATCATCCTCTCAGCCCTAATCATCGGCTTGGCCGCCGGCTTACTCGGAGCCCTCTGTGGAGTCGGTGGCGGAATCATCATGGTGCCTGCCTTCGTGGGGATGCTGGGCCTTGCTCACAAGAATGCAGTTGCCACCTCCATGGCCGTGATCGTGGTCACCGCAGCCGCAGCCACCATCAACAATGCAACCGATGAGAGTAAACTCATCGACTGGAAAATCGTCGGCATCACTGCCGTCACCGCCGCTCTGGCCGCTTGGTATGGCAGTGACCTTATGCGCAGCCTCAACAACCAGACACTCACGCGCATCTTCGGCGTGCTCTTGATTGCCTTGGGGGTGAAGATGCTCTGGAAACCGTAGGATCCTGGAGCGATCTTACCAAGTCGTCACATCGTCCTTGGCCGAGCCGCTGAAACCTTCCTCGGAGCCGTCGGCACCATCGGACCAACATGCAACGCGGCGCTGTAGGATCTTAGCGCTGGAGGCTGCCTTGGGTTGAACGCTGATGGTCTCGTCAAAGTTTCCATCGAAGGCGATCTTGTAGTCGCCACCCCATGGATCGTAAAGACCTTCAATGGTGGTGCCGGCATCGTTGTATTGCAGGCCATCGATGTTGTTGTCGCCCTGTCTGACGTTGAGATACTTGATGCCCTTGGCATTGAGCACCGGGGTGCCCGTTTCCTGATCCATCAGGACAAGCAGGAAGTCGCGTCCTTGCCCGCTGTTGGATGAGATCGTGGTATCGTTGGCGATTTGAATCGGCAGGGTGCCGTTGTCATCGTAGAAGCGCTGGACAGCCTGCTCCATCTCGGTGCAGACGGCGAGCGCCTTAACCTTCTTGGCACGGTTGATGGCGAAGTTGCCTGCCTGGAATCCTGCTGTAGCCAGCACCAGGATAATGGCGATGACAACCAGCAGTTCGATCAGGGTGAAACCTTTGAATTGCTTGAGAGTGGAGGTTTTCATGGGTCAGATGGCGCGTGGTATATGAGGTGGGATGAGGATCGATCAATGAATGGAAAGTGGTAACAAGAACGGAGTGCTGCAGACTGGCAGATCCAGATTGCCCGTCAAGATAGCACAGCGGCAAATGCGTTGCGAGCCCTGTCTCTCAGGCCCCCGATCCGCCTTTTTGCAAAGGATTGCGCCTTGCGACACAAGCCGTGCAGCCGCAAAGTGCCCGCATGCCGAAACCAAAATTGAGGGATTCAATCCTTGAATTCCTGCGCGCGAACCCATCCCAGGCGGCAACCCGCTCGGATATGGCACGCCAGCTCGGCATTCATCCCAACCAGCGCCAAAAGCTGCGTCGGGCACTGGTCGACCTGGTCGAACAGGGTGAAATCCTCATCGGACGAAAATCCACTTACCAATTGGTGGGAGAGACAAAATCAGGAAAAGGTGGCCGCTACCCGGCTCTCGCAGGCACACTGAAATTTCACCCCAAGGGCCACGCCTTTTTTTATCCGGATCATACCGATAAGGGCAATCTGGACACCGGCATTGATCTGGTTGAACTGGACCGCGTGCACATCGCCCGCCATCACTGCGACACCGCATTGGATGGCGACCGCGTCCAGATCGAACTCAAACAGGTCGCTGTGCAAAACCAGGGGCGGGGCCATGATCGGTCGGGTGCCGATGTCTCCGAGGAAATGCGCGGAAAGGTACAAAAAGTACTCGAGCGGCGCTCCGGGCGTGTGGTCGGAACCTACCGCAAAAAGGACGGCTTCAGCTGGGTCGAATGCGACGACAAGGCCATCGATGGTCAGATCGACATCGATGGCGACACCACCGCCTCCTCCGGTCAGTTGGTCGTCGTCGACTTGAGCGAATGGAAAGGTGACCAAAAGCCACGCGGACGAGTCATTGAAGTGCTCGGCTGGCCAGGCGACCCGGGCGTGGACATGGAGAGCGTCATTCAGCGCTACGGCATCGCCACCACCTTTCCCGAAGACGTGCTCGCCGAAGCGGGTGCCGTGCCCGAGGAACCCGAAGCCGCAGAGATCAAACGCCGCGACGACTGGCGCGATCGCTTGGTCATCACCATCGACCCCGCCGACGCCAAGGATCACGACGACGCCATCTGGGTGGAGCGTGACAAGAACGGCTGGACGCTGGGCGTGCACATTGCTGACGTTTCCCACTACATCAAGCCAGGCAGCCCGATGGATCGCGAAGCCGTTAGACGTGGCAACTCGACCTATCTGGTTGATCGCGTGCTGCCCATGCTGCCCGTCGAACTCAGCAACGGCATCTGCTCACTCAAGCCCGATGTCGACCGCCTGACCAAATGCGCGCTGCTCAAGATCAATCCCAAGGGCAAAGTGGTCAGCGCCAAGTTCAGCGACGCGCTCATCCACAGCCGTGCCAAGATTTCCTACGAAGAGGCCCAGACCATTCTCGATGGTGGGCCCGCGCCCAAAGGCTCGGACAAGCAGCTCGTGCCCATGGTCAAGGAAGCCTGGAAGATGGCCTCGACTCTGCGCCGCGCCCGCTTCGAAAACGGAGCACTCGACCTTGAGATGCCCGAAACCAAGGTCAAACTCGACGACAAGGGCCGCGCGAAAAGCGTGGAGCCGGTGGTTCACACGGAGAGTCACCAGTTGATTGAGGAGTGCATGCTCATCGCCAATGAGGCCGTCGCCAAGGTCCTGCGCGAAAACCGTCGCCCCGCCATCTACCGCGTCCACGAGGATCCCGATCCCTCGCGCCTCATGGACTACGCCGAGACCGCACGCCAACACGGCTACAAGGTCGGCGACCTCACCAACAAGGACCACATTCAGCGCCTGCTCGATTCGGCCAAGGGCAGCCCTGAGGAACACATCATCAAGTTGGGCCTGCTCAAGAGCCTCAAGCGCGCCGCCTATTCCGCCGACCCCCATGGTCACTACGGGCTGTCGAAGACCGACTACTGCCACTTCACCAGTCCGATTCGCCGCTATGCCGACCTCATCGTGCATCGGGCACTGCAACCCTTCCTCACCAACCGCCTCAAGGACACGGACAAGACCCTGTCACACGGCAAGCTGATTGATCTGGCACGACGCATCTCGGACACCGAGCGTGCTTCATCCGACGCCGAGAGCGAGAGCAAGATGCTCAAGCTCTTCGAATACCTGCAGCGCATCATCGACGAGAAGAAAGGCACCGAGTTCGAAGGCCTCGTCACCGAAGTGCGCCCCATGGGCCTGATGGTCGAAGTCCCCACTCTCGGTTTGCGCGGCGTGGTCAAGCGCGAGGATCTGCCCGGCCGCAACCGTTGGTGGCTGGAGGGCCATCGAGGAGCGTGGGTGACCGCCGGCGATCGCCAAATCCACATCGGCATGCGCGTGCCGCTCTTTGTAATCGCCATTGATCTTGAGCGCCGCTTTGTGGACTTCGGCGTAGCGGGAGAAGTCCCCAAGGGACACAAGTTGCCGAAACAGCCTGCAACGGTTGCCGCCCCCCTGCGCAAACACAAGGGCAAGCACCAGACGGCTAACACCGTCAAGCCCGGCCACCACAAGACATTGCAAAAGCGGCGGCGCAAGCGGAGGTAAAGGTCACTTCGCAGTCCTCTCGACGTCAGTGCCTGCAAAGGGGATCTTACTCACCTTTACGCTCTTGTAGCCCTCGAGCTCGTAGACCTGCTCGTAACCATAGCCCTGCAGGTTGATGTAGGTCGGAATGTTGAGCGCCAATGGTGGCCTCTTCATGGGCATCGCGGTGATCGCATCTTCGAAGTTGTTGTTGCAGTAGATGAGAATGCGCGTCTTTTTATCAGGGATCAGCTCGGAAAGGGCCTCTTCGTTGAAATCGGAGAAGTTCAGATGCAGCGCCCCTTTGACGTGAAACTTGTCGAACTTGGCTTTGCTGCGGGTGTCGAGAATCACCGTGTTTGACTCGGAGGCCATTTTCAGGAACTCCTCCTCGTTTACACGCTTTGAGTAGCGCACGGGCTCAATCTTTTGCACTAGTTCTGCAAAACCCTTGTAGTCGATCTGCGGATTTCCCTCATCCGCCGGCACAGGCGAGATCAAGGCCAACATGGTGAGTATGGTGATTGCTTTCATGGCTCTCAGCATGCTAGATCCCCCGCCCAGGTGAGTAAAGGATCGTTAAAGATTGGGTTGCCCAAAGTTCCACAACCAGTACAAGCTGCAGGCCCAAGCCGGGATGGCGGAATTGGTAGACGCGCTTGATTTAGGATCAAGTGAGCTTTGCTCGTGCAGGTTCGATCCCTGTTCCCGGTACTTCCAAAGGCCTCACTTCGCCACCACCGACAACTTCAAGGGGTCGGAAGTGAGTTCGACTTTTTTACCGCCACTGTTGGTGCGATGGATCAGTGTGATTTCATAATCACCGGGCTTGGTGATCAGCCAGCGGCTCATGTCGCGCATGCCATACTTGAGTTCCTTGATGGTGAACTCCTTGCTGGCTCCGGGATCGATGGTGATGGGTTTGCCCATGCGAAACTCCATGGTCATCATGCCCCGGTAGGGAAGATCCACAGCGCCATCCCCTTTGATCTCCAAGGCATTGGTGGTGGCATCACCACCGTGCTCCAGGGCAATCGCCGCGTCTGTCGGGTTGGTGATGCGGTAGCTCAAATCGATGCCCTGTTGAGTGCGAAGTGCACCCATGACAATGCCCTCCAAGCGCCTGAGTGACTCGAGATCGGGTTTCTTTTCGGCCCTTGCTTCCTCCAAGGCCTCAGCGGCACCCCCCACACTTGCGAGCTCGGCGAGCTGCGCCTTGCTGAGCACCACGGTCTCTTTGGGCGCGATGAGCTCGAGCTTCAGTCCTTCTGCACCCATCAAGGGCATGGCGGATATGGCCGCGAAGAGAACGGCGATGCATGTGCATTTCATTACGAGATGAAACGACAGCACCAAAATCATGTGAAGAATTTTCTTTGATCAGCCATTCACGAGCCAGGAATCGCGCGCAGCGTGTAGTAAGCGCGTAGATCGCGGGTCCGAGTTGGAACCTCGAAGCTGTTTGAAGCCCCCTTCCACTGAATCTGATAAATGCGGTCAACCCAACCCTCGCCTTCGCCGAAGTTTTCCAACTCAACCTCCAAGGCAGCGCGATCCTCAGCAATATCAACCTTACCGATGACGACTTTGCGCTTGTCGGTCTCAGGTGATCCATACTTGGGTTGGTTGATATAATACCAGCTTTCGATTTCTAGGGCCTTGGAGAGCTCTTCTGAGGTAACCACCTTCTTGAGCGGCTGGGTCAGCAGCACTTCAAAGCCTTCGCGCGTGGCACGCACGGAATGCAGATCGGCTCCGATCGTTTCGCCATTCCAGATGATCTGCTGCAATCCTTGTTGGCTGCCACCCTTGGCACCCCAACCGCGTCCCGTTTGCCCAATGAGCATGCTGCCGTCATGAAGGAAGCAAGGACGCATGGCCCCCGAAGCCAGTCCGTCGACGAAGGGCATCACACAGCCTTGATCTTGGCCTTCTACCACTTCGGTCACCACCCGCATCATGCGTGACTGGGTCTGATCCCCGATGAACATCTGCCCGGCATAGGGACCGAACTTGCCACCAGTCAGATCCCATGTGGGATGGCCTGGTGAGTTGCAAAGCTTGCTCTGTGGCAGCCAAACGGCTCCTTTCTTTAGAGAGCCCTTAAGCTTGTCGTGTGTGAGTTCTGGGTCACCCGGAATTTTGCCGGGCAAGCTGACCATGGAACCGACGTGGCCATAAAAGGCCCCCTTCTCAATGGTCACCAGTTTGGAAGAACCCACGAAGTCACCTTGGTTCTCTGCATACCAGACCCGGTTGTCGGGTGAGACTCCAATGCCCGCCGGGCTGCGCAAACCACCTGCAACCGGCTCAAACTTGCCTTCGGGTGTTACTCGGCAAGCCCAACCCCGATAACCACCCATGCTGCCCATGACGCCCTGGCCACCACCCCACTGAGCGCGTCCCCCATGAGAGAGATTGAGCGTGAAGTAATAGTTGCCGTCCGCATCGCGCGCGGGTCCATGCAAGTACTCATGGTAGTTTGCATGGAAGCCGAAGTCGTCGCAGAGCGTGTCAAAGCGATCAGCACGTCCATCACCATCGGTATCGGTCATGCGGGTAAGCTCGGGCTTCTGGGCGACCACGATCTGGTCACCATGATCGTCCTCCACGTGCACCCCGAGGCAATCGTAGGTGCCCTCGGCAAACCGGGTCCACTGGCCATCTCGGATGCGCCACACACCCGCAGCACGGGTGGCGATGACGATGGTGCCGTCCTTGGCGACATCAATGCCCGTGGGCTCGAAGAGTTGCTTGCGACCGAAGGGGTCAAGGGGAGGATACCAATCAAGAAGTGTGTAGCCTGCAGGCAGCTCATGCTTCAAGCGACCCTGCCGGGCAGGAATCTTGACAAGAGGCTGGGGCGCGAGACTTTCCGCCCCACCAACAGGCAGGATCCCGACCGCCTTGTTAGGCAGCCGCCCGGTTAATTCGTAAACGACCCAATCGTGCCCAGCGGGCAAGCGCCACACCCTGCCATTCAACTCGCCGCCCCGGACACGCACATCCTCAAGGCCGTCTGCCCGCAATTGCAGGGATTGACCGGATGGGGCGCGTGCGTAGAGAAGAAGGCGCAGCAAGCCGTCCTCGCCGATATGCACCATCTGTTGTAGTTGGCTCGCGCCGACCCGAAAATGGAAACAAGGAAGTCCATCGCGCGTGATGGTGTATGCCAGGAACTCGGCGTCCTCGGCGGCCAACTTGTCGAGGTGGGAGGCACGGTCGTTGAGATGCGCCATTACCTGCTCAACGTCGCCCTCGTCGTTTTCCTTGAAAGAGAAGTCCACGGGCTTGCCCGCAGCATTGAGGGGGGCGAGTAGGGCATCTGCCTCAAGCATGACCTTGGCGCCATGACCCAGTGCGGAAGGACTGCCACCGCGGCCGGTGCGCTCTTCCTTGAGATTGAGAAAGCCCCCCGACCACACCCGGCGCACCGAGAGCTGTTGTGGATCGAAGCTGTAATTCAGATGATTGGGCAAGCCGACGTGGATCACCCGTCCACTGAGACCACGAAGCCGGGCACGATATACGCGGGGTCTGCCTGCCACCACAATTTCGTCCTTGATGGAGATCAGATCGGCAATCGGGCCCTGCTGCTTGCGCTGCATCATGACCACGGCAGGTCCTGCCTTACCCGGTCGGGCAAGGGTGCGCACGTAATGCCAAAGCGCCTCGAGATCCTGCTCATCGATCACCTGCTCGGTAAAGGCCGGCATGGCAGGCGGGTAGGCCTGACCCTTGAAAGGGCCCTCGGTGGCGATCGAAACCTCTTTGGCGGGATCGCGCACAGAACGCACAAAGTAGTCTTTGTCAGGCTCGATCTCGCGCTTCTTACCACTGGCCAGCTCAATCACGGTCATTGCCGACGGCTCGGAGCCAAAGCGACCGAAGAGATTTGGTCCGGTTTTGACCGAATCGTCGATGGCATCGACCGCGTGGCAGACATTGCAACCATTGGACTCAAAGACCTTCTTGCCGTGCTGGACGGCGTCGAATTCCTCGGCCTCGAGTATGACGGGCATGGCAAGAACGAAACTGAGGGCAATGGCGGGCAGAAATCGCATCGAGATGAAAGATAGAGCATTGAGAAAACGATGATTTCTGGAAAACTCTTGCAATGGGCATCGATGAATTTCGAAACCCTTATGCCATAGAACATTGCCAATCTTGCGTATGCATCTCAAGATAGCGCGCATTCAATTCCCATGACATCGGTAATCCCTCCGGCCATTGTTTCGGCCATTCCTACAGCCAAACGCGTGAGCCTAGGCAGCATGCTTCTCGCACTGCTCATTGGATGTACTCCGTCACCGCCCAAGATCGTCAACAACGACTACGCACCCGGCATCGGGCCCTTTGACTCCCGTGGAAATTACCGTGAGGACTGGGCTGATGACCCATCCAAGTGGCGCCGCCCGAGCGCTCCCCCGCCGAAGATCGCCAACAACACCCGCTCGAGCAGTAGTTCAAGAAGCGCAAGCTCCTCGTCTACGACTTCCCAGCCCAAACCCAAGCCAAAGCCACAGGCCACCCGCCATACGGTTAAGCGGGGCGACACCTTGTCGCACATTGCACGCCGCTACGGCTCAAGTGTATCGGCCATCCGTCAGGCCAACGGCATCTCGGGCTCCCTGATCTATCCCGGCCAAAAACTGGTAGTTCCGAAACGCTGAAATTGGCTGAATCGAAAATTGCACCCGCCAGCGCAGGCACCTAGGCTGGGATGAAATGAAAATTCTGGAGCCTAAGTTGCTGATCCTCGCCTCCGCGGGCTCCGGAAAAACCTACCAGCTCAGCAACCGCATTATCGGCCTGATTGCCAAAGGCGTGGACCCCGAGCGCATCGTCGCCCTGACCTTCACCCGCAAGGCGGCCGCCGAATTTGCCGACTCAGTACTCACCAAACTGGCCAAGGCCGCCACACATCCCGAGGCCGCCCAGCAGCTTGAGAAGGAGCTGGGCCTGCAGGATGTTGATTTCGTCGATGTCTTGTGTCGCGTCAGTCGTTCGCTGCACCGCATCACCCTGGGCACCATGGATAGCTTCTTCGCCCGCGTCGTGAAGGCGTTCCAGTATGAACTGGGCCTGACTGGGGGACGCTTCGATTTGATCGAGGGGCCGCGTCAGGAGATAGCGACCGACTCCATCCTGCAGCACATCTTGGGTGACGTCTTCGGCAGCTCGGAGGGCAGCGAATTCAGCCATGCCTTCCGCCGCGCCAGCATCGGCCGCGAGCAGCAGGGCGTGGCGCGCAACCTGCGCGAGTTCATCAAGCACTGGCACCTGCGCTACCGCCACCACCCCGACCACGAATGGGGGCCTCCCGCTCTGGTCAAGCGCAAGCCGGAGGACTGGGAAAAATGCAAGCGCGCCCTGGGCAAGGAGGTGATCGACCAGGTTGGTGAGCTCAAGGACGGCCATCGCAAGGCCCTGAAGGAAAGCATCGGGGAAATCCTCGATCACACCATTGCCAGCGGTAGCCTCGGCGACAAGATCGGCTCCCTGACCAAGTGCATTCTGGAAGCCGTATCCTCTCAGTCTGGCGACAATCTTACCCTCAAGTATCGCACCGAATTCGAAATCACGGGCCCAAGCGCGACCGCCTTGCGCAAGCTGGTCAGACTTGCCGCCCAATGCGAACTTGCTGCCGCAGCCGAGCGCAGTCGCGCCCTGCACGAAGTCATCACGGTTTACGACCAACAGTGCGAAAGACTGCTGCGAACACGTGGCCAGCTCGGCTTTGACGACGTCAAGCTACTCATGGGGCAGTGGGCCCAGAACGAAGAGGCCCGGCTGCGCCGCGAGGCCATCGATTTCCGCCTCGATGCCCGCATCGACCACTGGCTGCTTGACGAGTTCCAGGACACCAGTGCTGCCGAGTGGAATGGCTTGTTGCCTCTGGTTGATGAAGCAGCAAGCGATGATCAAGAGCGCTCGCTGTTTATCGTTGGTGACCGCAAGCAGGCCATCTACGCATGGCGCGGAGGCGACGTCTCACTCTTCGATAAGGTCATTTCGCATTACAGCCCAGCCTTGAAGGTTGAGGCACTCGATGAGTCGTGGCGCTCCTGCCCGGAGGTGCTCGCCATGGTTAATCAGATCTGTGGCGAGCGCGGGGCGGCCGAGGCCGTCTTCGGTGAGGCCGCCCAACACTGGGATTGCCCGCTTCATGAATCGGCAAAGCCGCTGTGCGATCCGCAAAAACGTGGCCACTCGCGCATCGAGATGGTCACGGGCTGGGATGACAAATTCGACCGCATGGAGGAAATTCTGCGCCAGCTCGGAGTGGGCGAGCGCGAACTGACCTGCGGGGTCCTGCTGCGAGGCAACGAGGCGGCCTCCAAGGTCGCCGCCGAACTACGGGCCCGCGGCTTCGACGTCATCCTCGAAGGCAAGCGTGAACCCGGCAAGGACAGCTTGGTCGGGGTGGCCATCAGCCAGTTGCTCAGGTGGCTTGCCGACCCCGGCAACCAACTCGCCCGTGGCGTAGTGGCCATGTCCCCCTTGCATGCCGCCCTGATCGAGGCGCACGGCAAGCCGTGGAATGCCATCTGGAGCGGATTAAGTGCAGCCATCGCCATGGACGGCTACCGCGCAAGCGTTGCCGCCGTCATCGCGGAATGCACGCTAGATTGGTCGGCTTATAGCCAACGGCGCATTCAGGATATCCTGCAAGCGCTTGGGGACATCGACCGCCGCGGCCACACCACGCATCGCGAGGTGGCCGAAACTATCGGGCGCTTGAGCATTGCGCAAAGTCCGGGGGTGGCCGCGATCCAGGTGATGACGATCCACAAGTCCAAGGGCCTCGGCTTCGATGTGGTGCTCTTGCCTGAAATCCCCTCCAAGGTCGCTGCCGAGGCGCAACACTTCCGCGTTATGGAGGGTAAAAACTGGCTCAGCGAGGCGCCGCCACAGTGGGTGCGCAAACTCAACCCGCAACTCGATGAGCTTGAGCATGCATGGGGCCTGCGTCAGCAACATGAGGCGATGTGCACCCTTTATGTGGCGCTGACCCGCGCAAAACGGGGGCTCTATGTGCTACTCGACCCACCATCGGCCTCCCACGACTTTGACAAAGCGAGTCTCGCCAATTGGATGATGCGGGCCACCGGGCTCGACTCCGGAGATGACCAGGCCATCTACGAACACGGCTCCTTCGATTGGAGTCATGACGTGCCCGTCATCACCGAGCCACCAGCCCGACCGGCCATCCCCGCACTGCAGGGGGCCACTGCCAATAGCCCCGTGCATGCGAGCCCCTCGAGCCTTGCCAGTCATGAAAAACACTCGGCGAGTGGCATGGCCTTTGGCAGTGAGGTCCACTCCCTTCTGGAAGGCGTTGGCTGGACCGATGAAGCCTCCCCTACCCTGCCTGACACAGCTGCGGGAGAGGCCGTGCGCAAGCTGATGGAAAGCGACGCCTGCCGCGGCTTCTTTATCAAAGGCGGCCGCGACATCCGGCTGCTTCGCGAACAGGCCGTCGACGCTGAAATAGAAGGGCGCTGGATTTCAGGCGTCATTGATCGATTGCACCTGCACCGAGACAGCGATGGATCCATCCGGCGCGTCGAAATCATCGATTTCAAAACCGATGCTGCCGAGAGCGCAGAAACCCTGAGAGCCGCCTACTCGCAACAACTTGTCGCTTACCGGCAGTGCCTGCAGAAAATCTATCCCAAGGCTGAAGTGGAGTGCCTGCTGCTCTCCACACACCTCAGGGAAGCCGTGTCGCTCTGACAAATCGCGCCACCACGCGCCCACACAATTGCAAAGCCGGGATTTTCGGTTCAGTCTCCTGATTTCAACACCTTGATGAAGGCATCTTGGGGAATATTGACCTTGCCGAAGGCTTTCATCTTTTCCTTACCCTTCTTCTGTTTCTCTAGCAGTTTGCGCTTACGGCTGATATCGCCGCCGTAACACTTGGCGGTGACGTTCTTACGCATCGCGGAAATGCGCTCCGAGGCAATGATGTTGCCACCGATGCAGGCTTGGATCGCGACCACGAAGAGCTGCTGTGGAATGACATCCTTGAGGCGGACGGCAAGCGCCCGACCGTAGCTCTCGGCCTTTTCGCGGTGCACGATGGTGGAGAAGGCCTCGACCGGCTCGCCGGCAATGAGCATGTCCATCTTGACCATCTTGGCGGGACGGTAGCCACAGTGTTCATAGTCCATGGAGCCGTAGCCACGCGTCATCGACTTCATGCGGTCGTTGAAGTCGACGAGGATTTCGGAAAGCGGCACCTCGGCGGTCAGCAGGACACGGGTGGGATCCACGGTTTCGGTGTGAGTGACCTCGCCGCGCTTCTCCATGACCAGCGCCATGATATCCCCAATGTAGTCGCCTGGAATCATGATGAAGAGCTTCACCATGGGCTCACGGATCTCCTGGATTACCTGAGGGTCGGGCAGCATCGCCGGGTTGTCGACGATGAGCTCCTCGCCATTGGTCTTTGTCACCTGATAGATCACGGATGGATAGGTGGAAATCACATCCATATTGAACTCGCGGCGCAGACGCTCTTGGATAATCTCCATGTGCAAGAGCCCGAGGAAACCGCAGCGAAAGCCGAAGCCGAGGGCGGTTGAGCTCTCGGACTGGAAGGTGAATGCAGCATCATTGATCTGCAACTTGGCCATCGCCATCTTGAGCGCCTCGTAATCCGATGTGTCTACGGGGTAAATGCCCGAGAACACCATGGGCTGGATCTCCTTGTAGCCGGGCAAGGGCTCGGAGCAGGAGTGCGTGGAGTCGGTCACCGTGTCACCAATCTTTGCTTCATCAGCGGACTTCATGTTGGCAATCAGGTAGCCGACGTCGCCTGCGACCAATTCATCACACTTGGTCATCTTGGGCGTGAATACGCCGCATTCCTTTACCTCATAGGTTTTCCTGGTGGCAAAGAGTTTGATGCGCTGGCCTTTGCGGATACTTCCAGAGAACACGCGGACATAGGAGACCACACCGCGGAAAGTATCGTAGATTGAATCGAAGACCGAAGCTCGCAGCAGTTTGTCCTCGTTCTCCACCGGCGGCGGCACGCGCTCAATGATCGCCTCGAGAATATCCTCGATGCCGATGCCATTCTTGGCCGAAGCGGGAATCGCATCCTCGGCGGGAATCGCAAGGATGTCCTCGAGTTGCTGCTTGCAGCGATCCACATCGGCCGCCGGCAGGTCAATCTTGTTGAGCACAGGAATGATGGTGAGCTTTTGCTCCATCGCCAGATGCAGATTGGCCATCGTTTGGGCCTCCACGCCCTGAGCGGCGTCAATCATCAGAATGGCGCCCTCACAGGCGGCCAGCGATCGGGCCACCTCGTAGGAGAAATCGACATGACCGGGCGTGTCGAGCAGGTTGAGGCGATAGGTCTTGCCGTCCTTGGCCTTGTATTTCATGGCCACGGGGTGCGACTTGATGGTGATGCCCTTCTCGCGCTCGAGATCCATGGCATCGAGCAATTGATCCTGTTTCTGACGCTCATTAATTGTCTGGGTCTGCTCCAGCAGCCGATCAGAGAGCGTGGTCTTGCCGTGATCGATATGGGCAATGATCGAAAAGTTGCGTGTCAGCTCGGTGGCCATAATGGAAGGGGCACGGACCCGGGTGGCGGGTGGGCGCGGCGTAAGAAAACAGGAATTTGACCGGACAGCACGAAAAATCAACCGAGTTCGGACCCAAGAGCATGTCTGAAAAATGTCGGATGAGTGTGGCCATGGATTTCATGCTCAAGCATGGCACGAAGCGCGAGCGAGCCCGGCCCGGTGGGCGGCAAATAACGCTGCTTGAGCAAAAAGGACCTCATCAACACTTATGCGGGATTTTTTCAGGCGGGCTCTAATAACGCCGCCAGGCACTGGGGAAAAAAAGCACCAAGAGAGCAAAAAGCTCCAAACGGCCGAGAATCATCAGCCAAGCAAGAAAGAGTTGGGTGCCCTCGCGCAGATGGGCAAAATTGTCGCTTGGCCCAACCGCGCCGAATCCGGGGCCAATATTGGCGATGGTTGCCAGCACCGAGCCGGCACAGGTGTCGATGTCAATGCCGGTTCCCGCCTCAAGAAAGCCGACCACGGCAGTCGCCAAAAAGGAAATCATCAGGAACATGGTCAGAAAAAACAGGGTCCGGGAGCGGGCATTCTCACTCATGCTCTGGCCATTCACACGGAGCGGGAACACTTGGTTGGGGCGAAAGGCACGGATTACCTCCTGGCGGGCATATTTGATAAACACCAGCAGGCGGCTGATCTTGAAGCCGCCTGCCGTCGAGCCGGCACAACCACCGCAAAACATCAGCAGCACCAGCAAGACCTTGGACCAGGCGGCCCACTGCTCGTAGTCCACGGTTCCAAAGCCGGTGGTGGAAACAATGGTGACTACGGTAAAGAGTGCATCGCGCAGGGCATCCAGCCAGCCAGCGTCGCCATGAAGGGCGCGACCTCCGGCAATGGCGAGCACCGCTAGGCCGACCACCAAGAGGAGGAAGCGTGCATCTTCCTCTTGACGCAGCCGCCTCCAGTTGCGGCGCGCAATAACCACATAGAGTAGAAAGTTAATGCTGCAGCACAGCATGATGACGACCAGCCAGAGCTCGATCAACCAGCCGTTGCCCCAGGACGAGTAGTGACCAATGCTGGCATTGTGCGGGCTAAATCCGCCAGTGGAGACCGCGGTCATGCTGTGACAGACCGCATTGAACCAGCTCAGGCCCATGGCACGCAGCCCGATACAACAAACCATGGAGATGCACACATAAATGCGCAGCAGCCACAGCGAGGTGTCGTGGATGCGCGCAACCCCAGCTTCACCACTGCGATAGGATGACTCGCTCTGGAATAGCGACTTGGCCCCCACCCCAAGGTAGGAAAGCACAGCCACAAAGAGCACCAAAATCCCGATGCCGCCCAACCACTGGGTGACCGATCGCCAGAGCAGCAACCCGCGCGGCCAAGCTTCGATGTTGGTCATCACGCTCGAGCCAGTGGTGGTAAAGCCAGAGGTCGACTCAAAGAGCGCTGCCGCCCAATCGAGATGGGGCGGGCATAGCAGGTAGGGCAGGCCACCAAAGGCCGAACTGAGCACCCAGCCAAGGCCAACAATAACCACTGCCTCGCGCCGTAGCAGCCGGCCCTTGAAATGACGAAGTCCAGCCATGGCAACCATCGCCAAGGCAAAGACACCTGTAATTCCTGCCGACCAGAGGAGCGCAGCAATGGCGGCGGCTTCACCGGCAATCGGATCCAGCAACGCAAAGATGCCACAACAGGCCATGGCAAAAGCCACCAGACTGAGTAGGATGCCAACAATGCGCGTGACCAGAAGGTATCTCATGAAAGTGGGAAGAATGGCAGGTCATCGCCTCAGTCAGCCAAAAGCTTGGCGAAGGCCTTGAGTGCCGGTTTGGCCACCACTGCATAGAGGTGGTCGCCGGCATGCAGGAAGTCATCGGGACCCGGGAGATCTGCCTGCACGCCACGCAACTGTCCTACCAGCACCACGCCGGAGGGCCACTCGACTTCCTTGACCATGTGGCCGGCGGCAATCGAGCCTTTGCCGACGCGAATTTCAAGCAGGAGGGCCGCATCGAACTCCTCGAGCACATGGTAGCGGTCGGTGGTGATGAAGCGCTGGATTTCGCGACGGGTGGCTTCGCGGGGGCTGACCGCAGCCTTGATCCCAAGGTGGCGGCCACTACCGGAAATGGCCGCAGCATAATCGGCTCGGTGAATGAGCGTCAGGCAGCTTCCCACACCCAAGGTATGGGCCTGCAGGCAGGACATCACGTTGTCCTCGTCACCGAGGCTGGCGGCAATGAAGAAATCAGCCTCGCTCACCTGCTCCTCCTCGAGGTTGGCGACCATCGTTGCATCCGCGCAGATGATCGTGGTGTTGACGAGGCGATCCGCGAGCTGATCACACAAATTGCGGTCTTTCTCCAGGATGCGAACGTCGCAGTCCAGGCTCTCGAGCATCTGGGCAAGGCAGAAGCCATACTCATTGCCACCGAAAATCACCACCTTGAGCCGCTGACCCGCGGCATGGCGGCCTTGAAGCTTGGAGGAAAAATCGCGCAACTTGCGCGGCTCACCGAAAATCATCACCACGTCCCCAAATTGCAGGACGGTATCGGCATCCGGCACAAAGTCTTGGCCCTTGCGGGTGACGACCGCGACACGAATCCCTCTCGGAGTGCCAATTTTCTTGAGGCTGGTCCCGTTCGCGCTCGATCCCTCACCGATACGCACCTGCTGCAACTCGATCTTTCCACGAGCCAGCTCCTCGACCACGAGAGAGTCCGGGTTGCGCACGTATTTGGCGAGTTCAATGGCCGCGATACGCTCGGAGCTAAAGATGTGGTCGATGCCGAAGTGCCCCTTGAAGTCGAAGAGCCACTCCTCGCGCTGAAGCCCGGGATGCACCCGGCAAATCACTCTACCGACTCCCATCGACTTGGCCATGGAAGCCGACATCATGTTGGCTGTATTCGATGATGTCAGCGAAAGGAAGAGTTCGCACTCGCCCACATCCGCCTCGACCAGATCCCGGACACTTGCCCCATTGCCATGAATGACCTTGCAGTCGATTGCTTGCTCCAACTCCGCGGCCATCGCCTCGGACTTTTCGATCACCGAGATGACGTGTCCTTGCTGGGATAAAACCGATGCGAGATGGCGGCCGATTTCACCGGCGCCAACAATGATCATGTTCATGTTTTTGGGAGAGTGGATGAGGCTGGCCCAGCGGGATGGCTTCATCCGCGGGGGCAACCAGCTTGCCCCCAAACGACGGTTCTAGCAATCACCGAGCTTGCCGAGTTTGTAATGCAAACTGACAAGTCACACAGAGGCCTCCCGCTGGAAGTGATGTAAATACAACAGAAAAAACAAAACCCACGAAATCAGGGGGTTGAAATTCAACTACCCTCGGCATTATACTATCAGGATGAATACCAGACTCTTGTTTCTCGCAACCATGACCATGGCGGCAACCCTTTTCGAGCTGCCGGCACAGGCGCAGCAAACAAATGGCGCCAAGGAGGCCGATGCCGCCTTCTACTCAGCCGTCGCTCACGAAAAGGCCGGCGATGCGGCCGCGGCCAGGATTGGCTACGAAAAGGCGCTCAAGCTCAACCCGCGCCATGCCAACGCCCGCTACCGTCTCGGCCAACTCAAGATCAACTACGACCGCATTGTCTCCAAGGGCCAGGAACAGAAAATCGGATCGGTTATGATTCCCGAATTCAACGTTGATGATGCCGATTTCGGCGATGCCCTTGAGGCGCTTTCCATCCACATCGAGACGCAATCCAAAGAAAAGATCACTCCGAACTTCATCATTCAGGACCCTTCCAAGGGCATTGCCGCAAAGAAAATCACCCTACGCATGAAAAATGCCCCATCGGGCGAAATTCTCAACTACATGCTGCAAATGGCGAAGGCCAAGGTGCGCTACGACAAACATGCTGTTGTCATCATGCCCCATTAAGGGCAAAGTAACGGGCATGCATCTCGCTCCAATTCTCTGCGTGCTCTTGGCCACTGGGAGCCTCGGAATCGACACTCTTCAGGCCAAGGTTGTGCCCAACAACTTGGAGCCGGACCGCATTGTCGTCTACAAGAAGACGGCGGGCGAGGACCTCGATCTACACATCTTCCTGCCCAAGGACTGGAGGGCATCCGACACGCGTCCGGGCGCGGTCTTTTTTTTCGGCGGCGGATGGGTCAGTGGCACACCCAGCCAATTTTACCCGCAATGCCATCTGCTCGCAGGCCACGGCATGGTTGCCATCTGCGCACAATATCGCACCCAGAAATCCCACGGCACGGACCCGCGCATGTGCGTGGAGGACGGTAAGTCGGCGCTGCGCTGGATTCACGAACACGCCGATGAGTTGGGCATCGACATGGACCGCTTTGCCATCGGTGGCGGTTCCGCAGGCGGCCATGTCGCGGCGGCCACACACTTCTGCAAGGGCTTTGATGCGACAGGAGAAGACACGAGAGTGCCGACCACAGGAGACGCTCTCCTGCTATACAACCCGGTTCTCGACAACGGCCCGGGTGAATATGGCCACGGAAGGGTGAAGCAATACTGGAAGCAGATATCTCCTGCCCATAATATCGAGGAGCCGGTGCCGCCGATACTCTACATGCTCGGCACCAAGGACTCCCTGATCACGGTGGAGACCGCCAGGCGTTTCCAGAAAACAGTCGAGGCGGCCGGTGGCAGACTTGAACTCAAACTGCATGAAGGAGCCCCTCATGGCTTCTTCAATCGCAAACCGCATCTGGAAAAAACCAACGAGGAGCTCATCGGCTTTCTGCGTGGACTCGGCTGGATCAAGGATTAAGCTCTGTTGAAGAATCACCGGAACTCCGGGCACGCCATTCATTGAGCATCTCGGGCAGGATCATCAGGGTGGAGAGGCCCATCAGGCCCGCAGAAATCCAAGCCACACTCACCGCTCCCATGGCGCCCACAACCGTGAATGCGATCAAGGGCGCCACCACGCCGCGCACGCCCGTAAGAAAACTGTGCACGCTCTGATACTCCGCAACACGCTCACCCTCGGCAAAGCGCGTGGTCCACAGCGACCATAGGATTTCACCGCCCGAGCGAGCGATGCCGTGCATTGCGATTCCCGCACAAAGCCAGAAAACGCTGCCTCCCAAAAAGTAGAGGAGAATGCCAACAATGAAGAACAGGTTGACGACCGCGCGCACCTGATAGAATGGCAAGCGATCAAAAATCCAGCCCCACGGTAGCACCGCGACCATGGCTGCCACCATCGGAATCGTGCTGGTAATAAGTCCACTCTGGTCCGCCGCCAGGCAAAAACCGTACTTCGGATTGCCGATGAACTCAACAAAGAGAGCCGCGGCCGTCAGATTGCCGAGGCCCAGGATCATCCAGACACCCAGCAGCTTGCGAAAAGCCCTATCCTCGCCGGCATGACGGAAGGCATCGAACCATTGGATCCGATTGGAAGCACGCAAGAGGACCGGGGCCATCGCCAACACACAGCCCGACATCCACAAGCAACCGAACGCATAGACGATGAAGAGCAATCGGTAACTGCCCCCAACCTCCAGCCACATACCAAAACCCCAACCCGCTGCAGCTGCCACCAGACTTCTGGATAGCGAACTCCTGGAAAACAGCCTGCCTCGGGACTCATCCGCGTAATGCTTGCGGTAGATCTGTGACATGATGGGCAGACCCGAACCGAGTGCCATCATTGCAAAGCAAACCCCGCCAAAATACAGGAGGCCCGAATCTCCCGCGAAGGCCGCCAGCAGAAAACCAAGAGAGGCAATCGACCACAAAGCGGCTGCCATGCGGTTGACTGACCATCCAATGCGCCTGATCAACTGCACGACAAAAAGACTGAGCAACAAACCCACACTGCTTGAGCTGAGGATCGCTCCCTTCATCCATGGCGAGAGGTCGAACTCGCGAATCGCCACGTAGATGGAAAATGTCGCAAAAACAGTGAAGATCACGCCCTGCGGTACTGAGCGCAACATCTCCAGACGGAAGGTCCTGCGCTGCTGGCTGAAATCGAACTGGCCCGGCGCCGGATACTGCATGGAATGCAGCATGATGTCCTCTTCCATCCTTTGCAAGAGGCGCCACGCTGCGGCCTACGTCATGACACGCCGATGAGGATCAATTGCGCGCCCCGGTATCTGTGCAAGTTTCAGAACCCATGCATGCCGCCAATTCTGAACTCAGCGCCCGCCTGCAGCATGAGAACAATAAAGACAAATCAACAGCTCAACAGATCAAGGACCTGGCCCAGGGCAATAGGCCACCATCGGGATGCAGCGCGGGCAAAGGATTGATCCGCTTGATCAACCAAACAGGCTGGTGATCGGCTGACCCTCCTTGCCACCCATCTTGAATGGCCGCTTGGCTGGCGACATCACCACCTTGTCGTGGGGAATTCCCAGCGCGAAGGCAATGGTCGCGTTGAAGTCATCGGCACCAACCTTGCCTTCCACGACTGTGGAGGCTGTCTCATCCGTTTTGCCATGCACAAAGCCACCCTTCACTCCACCACCTGCAAACAAGCAGGAGAAGGCTTTGGGGTAATGGTTACGGCCGGCGTCGCTGGCGATGCGCGGCGAGCGACCAAACTCGGTGGCAACCACCACAAGGGTTGAATCGAGCAGACCCTTGGCCGACAGGTCCGCCAAAAGGGCGCCCAGCGCCTGGTCGAGCACGGGGATTTTTTCTTCCATCTGGGTGAAGTTGTCAGCATGCCAGTCGAAGCCTCCGTATTCAACCTCTACGAATCGCACGCCTTTCTCAACCAACCGGCGAGCAAGCAGCACTCCTTGGGAAAAACGCTCGCGCCCATAGGCATTGCGGGTGACTTCGGATTCGCGCGACAGATCGAAAGCCTCGAGATCCTTGGATTTCATCATCTTGATTGCCGAGTCATACATGTCGTTGTATGCGCGCACGGTCTTTTGTCCGCGGTGAAACTTGGTGTCGAAGTCATGGTCGAGATCCAGACGCATGTCGAGTTGACGCTTGAGGGAAGCGTCCGTCGTATTGTCACGCGGCTCGACGTTTTGGAGTCCCTTTTCGGGATCTCCAATGGGCAGCGGCGCACTGTTGGGCTCGAAAAAACCGGCACCTGGATGCTGGTTGCCGCCACCAATCAGAACAAAGGGCGGGAGGTCCTCGCTGATGCGAGCTGTCAGCTTGGCAGTCCAGGAACCCGAAGACGGGTGCAACACGGAGCCCCTTGGGGAATAACCGGTGTGCATCAGGTACTTGCCTTGTTCATGAGCACCCTGGGTGGTTGAGAGCGAACGGACGAGTGCTACCTTATCCATCTGCTTGGCGAGCATGGGCAGGCAATGGCCGAGTTGGATTCCATCCACCTTGGTGCTAATCGCCTTTGTTGAACCACGGAATTCAGAGGGCGCCTCGGGCTTGGGGTCGAAGGTGTCGATGTGGGTCATGCCACCCGACATGTAGAGATAGATCACGTGCTTGGCCTTGCCACCACCCGCTCTGGCAATTGCCGGGTCAACCGCCCACGCATTGTCATTGAAAAGGCGCGCCATCGAGCCACCAATGGTTAGACCAAAGCAGGTTTTGGCCGTGGTGCTGAGGAAGTCGCGGCGGTTGAGTTCGTTGAGACGATTAGGGTTCATGCTGATGGGAAGTTTTTGGGCGGCTTATTGGATGAAGATGAAGCGCTTGGAGTTGACGATCGCGGTAGCGAGATCGTTGAGTGTCTGGTAATTTTCCACCAGCGAGACATACTTGCTCGTTTCCCTGGGCTCTGGCTTGGTGCCCAGCAGGGCCAGGAAGAGATACTCGAGCTTCTTGTTGGCAGAGTCCATTTTGTAGAGGTTTTTGGGCAGGTGATACTTCTTGTTGCCCAGAGGATGGGTCTGCCAGTTATTGAGCAGGGTCAGTACCTGCGGAACGGTGGCATCGGTATGACCCGAAGAGGGGGTTTCGCGATCAGATCCACCAAACTCACGAACCATGTGGCCGGGATCGAATGGAGCCGCGAGTTCAGAAGCACGGCGCAGGCCGTGGTTTTTGCGCCCGCCAGTCTCCATGGTCATCATCGACATGGACATCAACGGGTTGGACTGGGCACGTGCTTCACTCATCTCTTTACGGGCCCGATTCATTGTGGCCTGGGCCTCGATTTTCTGCTCGCGGCTTTCGGCGTCGCGTAGGCTTATCTGGGCCTGCCGCATCGCAGCTTGTGCATCCCGTAATCGCTTCTCGCCCTGTTCCGCGGTTTCCGCAAGGACCAATAACTCCTTGGCGGGCATGTCAAACACGGCATTCACCATGCTGACATGGCTTTGCCAGTTTTGCTCAAAGCTTGAGTTGATGCTGTCATCAATCTCGCCGTGGCGCATCACCAAGAAGGAGTCGTATAGCTGCTCGGCACTCATCCTGCGCAGCACCATGCCGCGAAACAGCACAGGCTCGCCAAGCACTGGCTCATTGGCCATGCACTCTATCTCGAAGAGTTGTGTATGATAGAGGATGCGCTGAAACTGGCGAAGGTCGTAGTCACATTCCTTCATGTATGTCTCAAGAACGGCCGCCAATTTGGGGTGAGCGCTTTTGGAATCACTCTTGAGGTCATCCAAGGAGTCGTAAAGCGGTGCGCCAAAGGTGCGCTCCCACATGCGGTTGACAATGGTCTTGGTAAAGAAAGGGTTTTCCGGTGAGCTCACCCATTGGGCGAAAGCCTCCTTGCGTTTTTCGGGAGCCACATCCTGAAGCTTGGGACCGAATAGGGTCTCGGCCTGGACTGCCTCGCCCGGCTTGCCGTCTGAGTATTTGTAATCCTTGGGCAGAAGCAATTGCCTGTCATCGTTGTCGGTGATTGCATCGTTATTGAGATAGCGAGAGATGAGGCGCAAATCACGTTCGGCCTTGCGCGTGGCCAGATGGCGCTCACGGCTCTGCTCGCGGCTCTGGCCCCGCATGTCCCGCTTATCCGCAGGCTCTTCGCGATCACGCGCAATGTCGTTCTTTCTATCCCTGATCTCGACGGCGACCTTGCGCACCATGGCCTGCATGTCGGCGCTGCGGTATTGGATGCCGCCACCGAAAGCGGCCATCTGGTAGTAGTCATACTGGGTCCAGTCGTCAAAGGGGTGGTCGTGGCATTGGGCGCAACCCATTTGCTGGCCAAGGAAGACCTGCATGGTGTTGCTGAAGTTGTCCAAATGCATGTTGCGATCACGCAGGTAGTAGCCGACCGCGGGGTCGCTCACCGAATGACCACTCGAGCCGAGCATTTCCCTGACCATGTCGTCCCACGGCTTGTCCTGAGTGATGGAGTTGCGCAGCCAGACATGCCAGCCAAGACCGTGCTTCTCGCGACCCGAGCGCGTTTTTAAGCGCAGCAGATCGCCAGCCCAGTTGAAAAGGTGGGACTCGTATCCTGGGGAGGCCACGAGTTTATCGACCAAGTCGGCACGCTTGCTCATCGAGCGGTCTTCGATGAAGGCTTTGGCTTCCTCAGCGCTTGGGATACGGCCGACAATGAGCAGGTAGGCGCGGCGGACAAAGGCACCATCATCGATGCGAGCTTCCGGCATGACCCGCACCTTGCTGTAGTCCTGCGCCAGATAGCGATCAATCTGTTCTGCGGCACGTTTCACAACCTGCGGTGCGAGAGGCTCCGCAGATAGCAATCCGGTTAACAGGCCGACGCAGGGGATTAGGGCGCAAAGTCGATTCATCTCAGCGGATTAAACTACCCTTGTGGCAAAAAGTTGCCACAGAAATGCATTAAATGTATCGGCTTGGGGCCCATCTTGATCATGTTTGCCACAAAATGAGGTGTGGCTGAGTGTTTGCAGCCCCTGTCGGCTTGGCCTGGGTTACCAATCAACATTAAATCCGCGCGCATCCACATGTGTGAAATTGCGATAACCACCCACTCCACCGCGGAACAGGCCGAGCTCGCGTAGCTGGCGGGCGGTTCGGGTCACCTGGGAAGAGCGGGTGCTGGCGAAACTGACATCCACGGCCACATTTTCTCGATGCCATGAGCCCTTCTTGGCACCATAGCAGCGGGCATTGTAGGCGTCTGAACGGTATGCGGAGATGATCTCCACATCCCTGACGTTCATTTCCTTGGCAATGCGGTCGACAACCTTGAGCACATATCCCATGCGGCGCCAGTCTTGGCGGGGTGGCAGTGCATTCCAGACGCCACGGCGTTGCTTGGCGTGGGAAGCGAGAAACTGGGCCGGATCGATGCTTTTAAGATGAAGCGAGCGAATGTAACGCTGATAAGACGAAGCGTAGCGATTGCGACGCAGCCACTCTTCGGGCAGGTCAGGCTGGTGGTCCCCGCCGCCGACGCGCAGCACAACTTCTCTGGCAGAGGCGCTCGAGGAGGCCCCCGCAAAGAGGCAACCGAGGCCAGCCATTCCGAGCCCGCTGAGAATATGCCTACGATCCACATGAAGGCTACCCGAGCTTTGCTCGTGAGCAGATTGCTTGAAATTTGGAAACAACGACATATGCGATATCAAAAAGGCTCCTCAGACAATCACGCTGCGCGACAGCCTCAAGAAAAAAGCCATCAAATGGGCGACAAAAACGCCAAAATCCCCAGGAATTACATGCTTCTTAAAGAAACCCTCAGCATCCGCCTTTGGTCGCTGCCAATTTCGACTCGGGCAGGAAAGGTGCCTGCAGGGACCCCATGAGATTCATGACATCGGCGAAATCCTTGTGGCTATCGCTCTCCTGCTTGCCAAAAACCTGCTCTTCGATGAGATGAAAAACCATGTCTCCTACGTCCTCACCGCGGTGCACGCCCCACTCGGCCATCAAGGTGGCAGCCATTGGCCCGAATTGCTCGAGGGCATGATCGCGAAAACCCAGCAGCAGTTCCGCGCCGCTCACATGGCGGGCCTGGCCGGCATTGGTCTCTGCGATTCGCTTAAGGGTGAAGTCCAGCGCCTCTTTGAGAAAGAAATAGGCATGAGCATCAAAGCGCGCGTCACGCTTGAGGATGTTCGCGATGGACTCTTCAAATTGGATTGCCTGCATTGCCCTATCATTGCCCCTCCCTAGAAGGCATGTCAAACTTCAGGTAGCCCGAATGAGGCATTCGTAATGCCAAACTCAGCTCTTCACTGCCTCGGCATATTCCTGGATGCTTTTGACCGTCAACTCCTGCTCCTGAAGTGAGCGGATCGCCTTCACGCAAGCTTCGGCTGCTGCCAGGTTGGTCACGTAGGAGGTCTTCTCGGCGATGGCCGTGGAACGGATCTTGACCTCATCTGCGCGCGCCTCGTGAGTGCTCGGCGTGTTGATGATAAACTTGATCTCGCGGTTCTTGAGCATGTCGATGACGTTGGGGCGCGCACCCTCATGCAGCTTATGCAGCTTATTGGCAGCAATGCCCTCCTCGATCAGGCGCTGATGAGTGCCGCCGGTCGAGAACAGGGTGAAGCCCAACTCAACAAGCTCGCGCGCGATGGCCACGGCGCGATCTTTGTCGCGATCGGACACCGAGAGAAAGACGTTGCCTTTCTCAGGTAGCGGGTTGAACGACGAGATCTGGCTCTTGGCGTAGGCCATGCCGAGGTCGGTATCGATGCCCATGACTTCACCTGTGGATTTCATCTCGGGACCAAGCACGGTGTCGACACCGGGGAAACGATTCCAGGGGAAGACGGCTTCCTTCACCGCGTAGTGTGTGGGAACAATGGTTTCGGTGAAGCCAAGATCAGTGAGTTTGTGGCCGAGCATCACTTTCGCAGCGAGCTTCGCCAGAGAAACGCCGGTGGCCTTGGAAACGAAGGGCACGGTGCGCGAGGCGCGCGGGTTGACTTCAATCACATAGAGCTCCTCGTCCTTGACTGCGAACTGGATGTTCATGAGGCCAATCACGTTGAGCTCGTTGGCCATCTCGCGCGCAGCACGCTCGATCTCGGCCTTGATTTTGTCCGACAAGCTGAAGGAGGGAATCACACAGGCCGAGTCACCGGAATGAATCCCTGCCTGCTCGATGTGCTGCATGACCGAGCCGATGACGGCAATCTCGCCGTCACTGATGCAGTCGACGTCAATCTCGGTCGCGCCATCGAGGAAACGGTCGACGAGCACAGGTCTCTCAGGCGAGGCATCCACAGCATCGCGCATGTAGCGCCTCAGCTCCTCATCACTGTAGACGATCATCATCGCGCGGCCACCCAAGACAAAGGAGGGACGCACCAGCACCGGGTAGCCGATCTTGTTGGCGACCTCCAGCGCCTCCGCTTCGTTGGTGGCAGTTCCGGCCTCGGCCTGCTTGAGGCCGATTTTATCGAGAAGGGCCGAGAAGAACTTGCGGTCCTCGGCCTGTTCAATGGACTTGGGCGAGGTGCCGATGATGGGCACGCCATGGCGCTCCAGATCAGCCGCAAGGTTGAGGGGAGTTTGACCGCCGAACTGCACGATCACACCATGCGGCTTCTCCTGCTCGCAGATGTTGAGCACGTCTTCGAGGGTAAGGGGCTCGAAGAAGAGCTTGTCGGAGGTGTCGTAGTCGGTGGAGACGGTTTCGGGATTGGAGTTGACCATGATGGCCTCGTAGCCGAGTTCCTTGGCCGCGAAGGCGGCGTGCACGCAACAATAGTCGAACTCGATACCCTGGCCAATGCGGTTGGGACCACCGCCGAGAATGATGATCTTCTTTTTGTCGGATTGACGGGCTTCGTTTTCGTCACCGTAACTGGAGTAGAAGTAGGGCGTGTATGCCTCGAACTCGGCGGCACAGGTGTCGACAAGGCGGTAACCCGGCACGATGCCCTTTTCGATGCGCTCGGCACGGACTTCATCCTCGCTGCAACCACGGGCGATGGAAATCTGGCGGTCGGAGAAACCCATTTTCTTGGCCCGTTTGAGATCCATGTTGCTGAGATCCTTGCCCTCGTCGGCGATTTGCTTGAGGTGCTGCAGGAACCAGGGATCGATCTTGGTGGCCTCGAAGACTTCCTCGATGCTCCAGCCTTGGGTGAAGGCGGTCTGGAGCCAGAAGATGCGCTCGGCGTTGGGAATGGTCAGCTTGCGGGTGATCTCCTCCTTGGTCGGATTCTTGGGATCCTTGCCGTCAAAACCGAAGCCGAAACGGCCGGTTTCGAGTGAGCGCAGGCACTTTTGCATGCTCTCCTTGAAGGTGCGGCCAATGGACATGGCCTCGCCGACGGCCTTCATCGAAGTGGTCAGCGTCGCATTGGCGGTCGGGAACTTCTCAAAGGTGAAGCGCGGGATCTTGGTGACCACGTAGTCGATGGTTGGCTCGAAGGAGGCCGGGGTCTCGCGGGTGATGTCGTTGGGAAGTTCGTCGAGGGTGTAACCCACCGCCAGCTTGGCGGCGATCTTGGCAATGGGGAAACCCGTTGCCTTGGAGGCGAGTGCCGAGGAGCGCGACACACGCGGGTTCATTTCAATCACAATCATGCGGCCCGTCTCCGGGCACATCGCAAACTGAATGTTGGAGCCGCCGGTCTCCACGCCGATCTCGCGGATCACCGCAAAGGAAGCGTCGCGCATGATCTGGTATTCGCGGTCGGTAAGGGTCTGGATGGGAGCCACGGTAATGGCGTCTCCCGTGTGCACGCCCATGGGGTCGAAGTTCTCAATCGAGCAGATGACCACACAGTTGTCCGCGCAGTCGCGCATCACCTCCATTTCGAATTCCTTCCAGCCAAGGAGACTTTCATCGATGAGCACCTCGCTGACCGGAGAGAGGTCGAGGCCGCGGCTGACGATCTCCTCGAACTCCTCGCGGTTGTAGGCGATGCCGCCACCCGAACCACCGAGGGTGAAGGCGGGGCGGACGATGAGCGGGAAGCGGCCGATGTCATCAGCCACCTTCCAGGCTTCCTCCATGGTGTGGGCGATGCCGGACTGGGGCATGTCCAAGCCGATTTTTTCCATCGCCTGCTTGAAGAGGTCGCGGTCCTCGCCCTTGTCGATGGCCTCGGCATTGGCACCAATCATCTTCACGCCGTGCTTCTCAAGCGTGCCCGCCTTGAACAGGTCCATGGAGGCATTGAGCGCGGTCTGGCCGCCGAGAGTGGGCAGCAGTGCATCGGGCTTCTCGCGAATCATGATCTTTTCAATCACCGCCGGAGTAATCGGCTCGATGTAGGTGCGATGCGCAAACTCCGGGTCGGTCATGATCGTGGCCGGATTGGAGTTCACCAGAATGACTTCGTAGCCCTCTTCCTTCAGCGCCTTGCATGCCTGCACCCCGGAGTAGTCGAATTCGCAGCCTTGGCCGATCACGATGGGTCCGGAACCGATGACGAGAATTTTGCGAATCGAGGTGTCTTTGGGCATGGCTGGGGGACGTTGTCAGCAGAGCGCATTCCAGAGCGTTCCGGCTAAATTTGAAGGGGTTTGTCAGGCTTTGGGCCGCTTGTAAAGAGTGGGATGATTCTTAGCCACAGAATGTGGCATCATCCTCCGCCTGAGGCGGATGAGGCGGAGTTATGAGGCATGGGTCATGGGGGGCTGGCGCAGGATCGGGAGGGCCAGAGCGAGTGACCTATTTTCTTGCATGATCGGGCCTGAAACACACCCTATGGCTTATGCAATCGATGACCGGATTTGGCCGTGGCACGGGCCACCATGAGGGGGTGCAGGCCACTGTTGAAATCGCCACCGTCAACCGCAAGCAGGCCGAGGTGGTCATCCAACTGCCCCGCGAGCTGGCGGAGCTGGAAAGCGGCATCCGCAAGACGGTTCTCGAGGCCATCTCACGCGGCCGCGCCCAGGTCTCCATCAAGCTGGAGCGCGAAGGCAGCAAAAGTACCGAGCTCCAGGTCGACCAAGACCTCGCTCTCGCCCTGCAGAAGGCCCTTTCCGAGCTCGGCGAGCAGCTGGGTCAGGACCTCAGCCTCAGCGCCAGCGATTTGCTGCGCCAGCCAGGAGTCATCACCACCGGCGACACCGAACTGAATGCGGAAACGGCCATGGCCGCCATCTCCCCCGCCCTCTCGGCCGCCATCTCCGCTCTGCAGGCGATGCGCACGGAAGAAGGCAGCCATCTCAAGCAGGACTTCTTGGCTCGCCTCGAGGCACTCAAGGGCTTCGCCGCCTCGCTGGCGCAAGTGGCACCCCGCCGCTGCGAGCGCCAACGCGAAATGCTGATGAAGCGCCTCGCCGACGCCGGCCTCGAACTCGATTTGAATGACGAGCGCGTGGTGCGCGAACTCGCCCTCTTTGCCGATCGCTGCGACATCAGCGAAGAACTGACCCGCCTCGACTCCCACTTTGCCAAGTTTCGCGACTACTTGGGCAGCGGCGAGCCCTGCGGCCGCCCCTTGGACTTCCTCTGCCAAGAGCTATTTCGTGAATTCAACACGATTGGCTCCAAGGCCAATGACGCCGCCATCGCCCAGACCATCGTCGAGGCCAAGACCGAGTTGGAGAAAATTCGAGAACAGGTACAGAATATCGAGTAGCTGCCCTCCGCGCAGCGTCATGGGTCATGACAGCCTTTCGACATAAAAAGCCACCCCGGTTCTCCCGAGGTGGCTTTCTTTGAATCGTTGAAGCAGGAGCTACCTTACTTCTTCTTGCGAGCGACCTTGCGCTTGGCGGTCTTTTTGATGGCCTTTTTCTTGGTCACCTTCTTGGCGGCTTTCTTGGGAGCGGCCTTCTTCACTGCTTTCTTGGCAGCGGGCTTGCGCTTCTTCGCAGCCTTCTTGGGCTTGGCGGCTGCCTTGGGCTTGTGGCCGGACTCGATGGCGGCCTGGGCGGCGGCGAGGCGGGCGACGGGCACGCGGAATGGCGAGCAGCTGACATAGTCGAGACCCACCTCGTGGCAGTAGATCACGGAGTGAGGCTCACCACCGTGCTCACCGCAGATGCCGAGCTTGATGTTCTTGCGGGTGCTGCGGCCCTTGGCGACTCCAATTTCCATCAACTGGCCCACGCCGGTCTGATCCAGAGCGGCGAAGGGGTTCTTCGGATAGATGTCGTTCTCGGTGTAGGAGTTCAGGAACGAACCCATGTCGTCGCGCGAGAAGCCGAAGGTGGTCTGGGTGAGGTCGTTGGTGCCGAAGCTGAAGAACTGGGCGTGCTTGGCGATTTCGTCTGCGGTGACGGCACCGCGAGGAACTTCGATCATGGTGCCGACGAGGTATTTGAACTTCACGCCTTTGGCTTTCATGACTTCCTTGGCCACGCGGTGGATGATTTCCACCTGCAGCTCGAGCTCACGGGCGTAGCCAACGAGCGGAACCATGACTTCGGGCTCACACTCAATGCCCTTCTTCACGCACATGGCAGCCGCTTCGAAGATGGCCTGGGCCTGCATCTCGGCAATCTCAGGGTAAGAGATGGCAAGGCGGCAACCACGGTGACCGAGCATGGGGTTGAACTCGTGCAGGTCGTGCACGCGCTGCATGATGGTTTCCACCTTCACGCCCAGTTTGCGGGCGAGGTCCATCTGCTGCTCCTTGGTGTGGGGCAGGAACTCGTGGAGTGGTGGGTCGAGCAGGCGGATGGTGCCAGGCTTGCCGTCCAAGGCCTTGAAGATGCCGAAGAAGTCCTTGCGCTGATGCGGGAGGAGCTTCTTGAGGGCCTTGCGACGGTCGACTTCGTTCTCGGCGAGGATCATTTCGCGCATGGAGTCGATGCGGTCACCCTCGAAGAACATGTGCTCGGTGCGGGTGAGGCCGATGCCTTCAGCACCGAATGCCACAGCGGTCTTGACCTGCTCGGGGGTGTCGGCGTTGGTGCGGACACTCATCTTGGTGGCTTGCGCGCACCAGTCCATGAGCTGGACGAAGTTCTTGAACTTCTCGGTGTTGCGCGAGGCCTTCTTGCCTTGGATGAGACCGGTGATGATTTCGGAGGGCTCGGTGGCGAGCTTGCCGCCATAGACAGTACCTTCGGTGCCATCGATGGAGAGGAAGTCGCCTTCCTTGAAGGTCTTGCCACCGGCTTTGACGGTCTTCTTGTCGTAGTCGATCTGCACGCCATCGGCGCCACAGATGCACACCTTGCCCATCTGGCGGGCCACCAGAGCGGCGTGTGAGGAAACACCACCACGCGAGGTGAGAATACCCTCAGCGGCAATCATGCCACGCAGATCTTCCGGGGAGGTTTCAACACGAACCAGAAGCACCTTCTCGCCCTTCTCGGCGGCAATCACCGCGCGGTCGGCATTGAGGTAGATCTTGCCGGAAGCGGCACCGGGGCCTGCGGGCAGACCCTTGGCGATGACCTTGGCCTTCTTGACTTCGGCGTGATCGAACACGGGAGCCAGCAGTTGGTCGAGCTGTTCGGCAGGGTTGCGCAGCACGGCGGTCTTCCAGTCGATGAGACTCTCTTTGACCATGTCGGCAGCGAACTTGAGCGCGGCAGCAGCGGTGCGTTTGCCGTTGCGAGTCTGCAGCATGTAGAGCTTGCCTTCCTGAATGGTGAACTCGACGTCCTGCACGTCCTTGAAGTGCTTCTCGAGGATCTTGCGGACCTTGAGCAGCTCCTTGTAGGCCTTGGGCAGGGCGGTCTTCATGCCGACCACCGGATCGGGAGTGCGAACTCCAGCCACGACGTCCTCACCTTGGGCGTTCACGAGGAACTCGCCATAGAATTCGTTGGCTCCATTGGCAGGATTTCGGGTGAAGGCCACACCGGAACCGGAGTTCTTGCCGGTATTACCAAAGACCATGGCCTGCACATTGACAGCAGTGCCCCATGCGGCGGGGATGCCATACTTGCGGCGATAGACGATGGCGCGGTCGTTCATCCAGGAGCTGAAGACAGCACCAGCGGCACCTTCAAGTTGCTCCCAGGGGTCGGTGGGGAAACCTTTGCCGGTGCGCTTCTTGACCAGCGCTTTGAAGGAGGCGACCAGCGCCTTGTTGTCCTCGGCGGTCAGCTCACTGTCGACGATGTCCTTGCCGTAGTTCTTTTCCTTGTAGACTTCGATGGCGTGCTCGAAGGGCTCGTGATCTTCACCGGGGCGCTTCTGCACACCGAGCACCACGTCACCATACATCTGGATGAAGCGGCGGTAGCAGTCCCAGGCGAAGCGCTCGTTCTTGGTGGCGGCGGCAAGCGACTGAACGGTGTCGTCGTTGAGGCCGAGGTTGAGAACGGTATCCATCATGCCGGGCATGGAATCGCGGGCGCCGGAGCGCACGGCGACAAGAAGCGGAAAACCTTTGGCGTCACCAAACTTGGTGCCCATGATTTTTTCCATATTGGCCACAGCAGCTTCCATTTGACCGCGCAGGGTCTTTGGGTAAGTGCGCTTGTGATCGTAGTAGTAGGTGCAGACCTCGGTGCTGATGGTGAAGCCGGCCGGCACGGGCAGGCCAATAAGGGTCATTTCTGCGAGGTTGGCGCCTTTACCGCCAAGTAGCTCTTTCATCTTGCCGTTGCCATCTGCTTTGCCTGCACCCCAGGTGTAGACATATTTTTTGGAACTGGCGGCGGGTTTTTTGGCCTTTTTGGCGGCCTTCTTTTTGGTAGCCATCGTTTTGAATCGGGTGGTGTTTCGGGAATTGCCGGGCAGGATTGACAAGGGAAAATATTCTCTGACGCTCGGCGAAATGCGCGCGAAGCTAGGCGCAGCACAACTGCCTTGTCAACCAGCCATTCGCTTAATTAAACCCGTCTAAATCGACCTGTCAGCGCATTCCTCGCATCAGGAGTTCCGCATTGGTTTTGGTCGCCTTCAGATTGGCAAGTAGGGTCTCGATGGCATCCCCCACCGGCAAGCCCGCCAACTGACGGCGAATGTCGACCACCTTGACGAATTCGTCGGGGTGATAAAGACGGTCGTCGTTACGGGTTCCGGACTGGTTGATGTGGATGGCCGGGTAGATGCGGCGCTCAGCGAGTTCGCGGTCAAGGCGGACCTCCATGTTGCCCGTGCCCTTGAATTCCTCGAAGACCACGTCATCGAGACGGCTCTCGGTTTCCACCAGGGCGGTGGCGAGAATGGTGAGCGACCCTCCCTCTTCGCAGTTGCGGGCAGTGCCAAAAAACTTACGGCTCTTTTGCAGGGCCGCGGGACTGACACCACCCGAGCCGATTGGACCGCCCTGCATGGAGGAATTGTGGCCGCGGGCGAGCCGGGTGAGGCTGTCCAGAAGCAGAATGACATCCTTGCCGCGCTCAACCATGCGCCTGGCGCGGTCCAGAACAAGGTCCGCAACCTGGGCATGCCGTTTGGGCGATTCATCAAACGTCGAGGCAAAGACCTGAGCACCCACGGTTTCCTCGAAATCAGTGACTTCCTCCGGACGCTCATCCAACAGGAGGATGACCAACTCGCACTCCGGGTGGTTGGCCTTGATCGACTTGGCGATCTGCTTGAGCAGGATGGTTTTGCCTCCGCGCGGAGGCGCAACAATGATGCCGCGCTGGCCTTTGCCGAGCGGGGCAATAAGGTCGATCACGCGCACCGAGTGGAACTCCGGGCCCTCGCCCTCAAGATGAAGGCGGTCGTCGGGGAACTGGGCGGTCAGCTTGTCGAACTCCTTGCAGGGCTCGTAGTCGGCAATTGCAACGCCCTCAATCTCCAGGACTTCACCAGCGGTCAAATACTTGCCGCGCTCCTTCGGGGCCTTGACGCTGACCTTGACCAGTTGGCCCGGTCGCATGCCGAATTCCGAAACCAGCTGATTGTTGATATGGATGTCATCCGGGCTTGGGCGAAAGCTGCGTTCGGGGTCTCTCAGCATGGAATATTTGTCCTTGGCGTTCTCGAGGACACCCGTGCACTCGAGGCTGGCACCTTCCTGGGCAAAGAACTGCAGCAGCTCATGGATGAGCTGAGCCTTGGAGATGCCACCTTGGATGCGCGCAGGACAGGCCTCGGTCATGGCGTGTAATTCGCTGAGGGGCTTGCGCCGAAATTCGTTGATGTCGATCTTCTCGGGCACGGGAGCAGCTGCCGCAGTTGCGGCTTCCGGGGATGCGGGAGAGTCGGCCGACTTCTGGGTCGGGGTTTCGTCACTGTGGGTCATGAGTAAATGCTTGGGAGAAGCGGCGGACTTGCCGGCGCAGGATTTCGGGCGGCCCCTCGTTCCAGAACACCACGTCCGCACGGGACATCTTGTCGGAAACGGGCAGCTGGGCGGTGATCATGGACTCGATCAGGGCATCGTCCAATCCATCGCGCGCCTTGAGCCGCTGGACTTGCATGTCGCGGGATGTAGCGACCACCAGCACGTGATGCTGGCCGATGTCGAAGCCCTTCTCGAAGAACAAGGGCACATCCGCGATGAACAGATCCGCCCCCTCTTTAGCGGCCCCGTCACGGGAAGCAAGACATTCCTCCTTCACTAGCGGATGGAGGATTTGCTCCAATCGGGCGCGTTTTTGGGTATTTTCAAAGACTTGCGCCCGCAAATGGGCTCGATCGACGCGGCCCTTGGCATCTAGCGAGTCTGGCCCGAAAGTGCGCCGGATCTCGCCGGCAACTCGGGCGTCTGAATCCAACAAGGCGCTCACCGCAGCATCACAATCAAAGATCACCAACCCGGGCATAAACTCCCGCAGCAGTTTGCAGGCGGTCGATTTGCCACAGGCGATGCCTCCGGTGAGCACCATCACTTGCATGGCGGGACAATGACCAGAGCTATTCACGAGGACAAGATCATTGCAGGGTCAAGCCGGGGGCCTTGCGCAGGCCGACGGCCACGGGAATCATGGCCAGCAACACCCCAACCAAGGCGGCCACTACGACGGTTGCCAGATCCATGACTTCCACCACGGGAGATGGCGAGGCACTGAGGCCGATTTGCTCAAGTTTGGGAATGCCAAGTCGATAGAGGGCCGGCCAACTGAGCCAGACCGTGGCGACACCGAACATGACCAGGCACAAATTTTCCAAAAACATGTGGCCCAGCAATATGGCGGGAGGGGTGCCGAAACTCCTGAGCAGGGCAAGCAGATAGGAGTCCTGCCGGTATTCCAGCCAAGCCACACTGCCGAGAGTCATGGCAAGGATCACGCCGCATCCAAGGATGATCAGGCTGCGAACGATGCGCTGGATCCCGCTGATGCGCTCAAGATTTTCAAGGATCGGCAGGGCTGAAACGATCTTCACCCTGCGCCGCTCAGCCCGGTAGTAGGACTCGGCTTCTCGAACAAATTGGCGCACCTCATCAATCGAGCCGAGCCGGGCAATCGTGTAGCTGATGAACCCGGTCGCCATCATGGGCTCCGCCATACCTGTAGGCATGGACAGGGCCGTGTCCATGCCTACGTCATCCACCAGCCAATCAGGAGCCTGACTCACGACGGCTACGGCCTCTATTTCACCAAGGGTGATGGCCGCCAACTCCCCGTCAAATCCCGGCAAGTTGCGATACAGAACCAGCTCCGGCGGTTTGTCGTGGTTGGCGCTCTGTGCGGATTGGTCGTCGGCTGCCGGACTGTGGCTGATGATCGGCACCGGGCGCTGGTTGAAAAAGGCGGATTTGAGCGGACGCCTGATTTGCTGGATTGCATCGCCGTAGCGGGATGTCCACATCAACTCCTCCTCATAGCTGCGGTGCAGGGTGGTTTCCACATCACCTGTCGTCAGCATTTCATCCAGCACAACGCTGTATGCCGAATGTTCACGCAGTTGCTCACGAAGCTCGATTTCGACTTCCTCAAATAGGGTCAGCACGACAATCGCCAGCACCCCCAACAGAAAGGGCAGGAGAATCTTGCTGGCGGGAGACACCGGATACTCAAGCCAGCGCTTGAAGGTGTTCTTCCACAGGTAGAAAGGTATTGAAGTCCAGGATTTCATTCGCAATTGGATCCAGTCGGGCATCGTGCGTAGCGATCAAGCACACCGAATCCTTGGTCAGCGCCTGACGGATCGCCTCGG
>JAURCU010000148.1 GCA_030828305.1 Luteolibacter sp. | reverse complement strand
AACTTCTGATAGCCCCGGTGGCTATCGTGACCCGCGTTGAGCGGGCCACTGACTCAAGAAACTTCACTCAGGTGATTTCTACAGACGCCGGGCAATGAGCTCGGCTTTTTTTTGCTTCAAATATTAGGTGTGCATGGAGTCGCGGTCATGAGCGTAGAGTTTCGCCGACTTCTGACTGCGCGTTATTGTAGACATCTACAGGCTATTCAAAGCGGAGGCGCGCTTGTGAAGCTAATCCCTCAGAAATTGGCGATTCTAAAAGCCGTCCGGCTAGCGGTTTTTACAGCGGTTTGGTTTGTTGCGGCGTTAATCACGAGTTGCGGCGATGATCAATCTACGACACTTGCGGAAGCGCCGGTCGTCCAGACGTCTGAATCCCGCCCGAATATCCTGTTGGTTGTGGTTGACGATATGGGCTACTCGGACATCGGCAGCTTTGGTGGTGAGATCCCCACACCCCACATCGACGCCCTGGCGATGGCCGGCACGCGCTTTACTGATTTTCAGGTGTTACCCGCCTGCTCCCCCACACGCGCGAGTCTGCTCACCGGGCGCGAGCCCCATGGGGTAGGTTTTGGATCTTTAGCCGAGGAACTCGCTGACAATCAGAAAGGGCGGGACGCCTATGCCGGCGCGTTGCCCGTCGATGTGGTGACGCTGCCGAGTTTGCTGCAAATAGCCGGTTATAAAACCTACATGG
>JAURCU010000147.1 GCA_030828305.1 Luteolibacter sp. | reverse complement strand
CGAATTCGGGGAGCACATGGCGCGGTACTGGCTCGACGCGGTGAGGTTCGCCGACACCAACGGCGTGCACCACGACCACTATCGGGAGCTGTCTCCGTACCGCGACTGGGTGATCCGGGCGTTCGCGGACAACCTGCCCTACGACGACTTCCTGCGCCATCAGCTCGCAGGGGACCTGTTCGAATCGCCGACCGACGACCAGCAGGTCGCGTCGGGCTTCCACCGTCTGCACCTGATCATCGACGTCGGCACGGCGCTCCCCGAAGAGAGCCTGGCGCGCAACGTCATCGACCGGGTCAACACGTTCGGGACCGTGTTCCTCGGCCTGACCGTGGGCTGCGCGCAGTGCCACGACCACAAGTTCGACCCGATCACGCAGAAGGACTACTACCGCTTCGCCGCGTTCTTCAACAACCTCGACGCGACGCCTGAGACCGGCGGCCGGCGCGGGCTGGACTTCCGCCGCGGGCTGCAGCGTCCCTACATCGAGCTGCCGAGCGCCGAGCAGCGCGCGGCGCGCGAGCGCCTGGAAGGCGAACGGCGGCGCGCCGACGCGCGGCAGCGCGCCGTCGACGCCGTGGCCAAGCTCTGTCCGATGTCCTTCGGCGGGCCCGCCAAGAAGCTCGTCGAGGAGGCCAAGCAGGCCGTGCAGCAGGCGAACAAGCGCGCGGATGCGCTGACCATGGCCGTGCCGGCGGCGATGG
>JAURCU010000146.1 GCA_030828305.1 Luteolibacter sp. | reverse complement strand
TGATCGCCACATGGATTTTTGGTGTCACATTAATTCATTATGTTGGTTTTTCAGGAGGCTGGCTACACACTAAGATTTTATTAGTTGTAATTTTATCTGGATATCACATGTATCTTGGCGTCATCAGAAAAAAATTAATAATTGACTCTTCTAAATATTCATCAAAATATTTTAGATACATAAATGAAGTTCCAACTGTCTTATTAATTTTGATTGTAATTCTAGTAATAATTAAGCCTTTTTAATTGAAAATTAGATTATAAAATATTACATAACAACCAAGGACAGGTGGGTGAGAGGCTGAAACCAGCTGGTTGCTAACTAGCCTTACGAGTAACATCGTAACGAGGGTTCGAATCCCTCCCTGTCCGCCATTATATGAAAAAAAATATTTCCATTGGACAAACTCTTGCAAATTCTTTTCAGTTTCTAATATCTAATTTTAGTAAAAGATTAAAAGATGGATTTCCAGCTGTTATATTTATTACTATTGCTTTTAATATTTTAAATTATTTAATCACTAAGGATATTGCCACAAACTTTACAATTGTATTTTTTTTCATTTTTACAATGATTATTTCAAGCGCTATTGGTATTTGTGTTCATGAAGAAATTTTAAACAAATCTAAACCAATCTTTATAAAAGAATTTTTATCCGCAAGAAGCTTAAAGTATTTTCTAAACTTTTTGATACTTACTTTTATAGCTTTATCACCAATTATTTTTCATTTTATTTTTAAGAATAGTTTAATATTAAATGATAATTTCAAGTCTGCGCTTTTA
>JAURCU010000145.1 GCA_030828305.1 Luteolibacter sp. | reverse complement strand
CCCGACTACTGGGGCAACGACTACTTCGACGACACCTACGAAGTGAACGGCGCGTGGCGCACGTTCGACGGCTACTGCACGGACGTGTGGTTCGAGCAGGCGACCGAGTTCATCAGCCGCGAGGACGCGCGTCCGTTCTTCGTCTACCTGTCGACCAACGCGCCGCACGGCCCCTACATCGTGCCCGACAAGTATTCGGATCCCTTCAAAAAGGCTGACCCCGAGATGCCGGAGGCACTCGCCAAGTTCTACGGCATGATTGCCAATATTGACGAGAACCTAGGCAAGTTCCGCAAGCACTTGGAGGACATCGGTGTCGCCGAGAATACGATTCTCATCTACATGACCGACAACGGCACTACGGCCGGCTGGATTTGTCTCAAGCCGAAGTATGACTACTACAACGCGGGTATGCGCGGCTGGAAAGGTTCGGCCTGGGAGGGTGGTCAACGCGTGCCTTTCTTCATGCACTGGCCAAAAGGCGGGCTGGCCAAAGGCAAGGACATCGACGGCCTCACCGCCCACATCGACGTATTGCCGACCTTGGTCGACATCTGCGAACTCGAAAAGCCTCAGGGTCCGAAGCTCGACGGCATGTCCATGGCAAGTCTCTTTCAGAGCGGAGATCCCAAGAGCTTCGATGAGCGCCCCATCTTCTCCCATGTGCAGCGCACCTACACGCCGCCCAAGTGGGATGAGTCCGTGACCATGAAGGGTCCGTGGCGCCTGATGAATGGCAAGGAACTCTATAATCTTGAAACTGACCCCGGTCAGCAGACCGACATCGCCAAAGATCAGCCCAAGGTAGTCGAAGAACTCCGCGCTGACTACGAGGCTTGGTGGGAGACCATTGAGCCTGAAACCAAGCAGA
>JAURCU010000144.1 GCA_030828305.1 Luteolibacter sp. | reverse complement strand
ATGGGAATATGCCGCACGTGGCGGCAACGATGGCAAATGGTTCTCGGACAACAGCCCCGCAGGCATGCTCGAATATGGTTGGTTCAAGGAGAACGCAGGCATGAAATCGCATCCTGTAGGCACCAAGAAACCCAATCCATGGGGCCTCCATGACATTTACGGCAACGTCTGCGAACGGGTTGCCGATCGCTACGATGCCAACTTCTACAAGAACGGCCCCAAAGTGGATCCCATCTCCACAGGCGTTAAACCCACTTCGGTCACCAAGTATGAATTCAACACCCCCAAATCAGGCGAGTATGACTTCAGCAGTCTGGTTTGCACCGTCAACTACGCTCAGCACCTCATGGTCTCCGCCAATGGAGGAGAGCCCGTCAATATCGACCTGCCTTACACCTGCGGTGACTGGCTACAATCCGAGCCGGTCAGCGTGAACCTGCGCGCGGGCAAGAACACGCTGGAAATCTACCGTATCGATGCGCCGCAATACGGCATTGCCGTCAAGGCGTACAGCCTCACTCCCACCAACTGAGAGAAGCGACAGCATCATCAACAATCATCAAGCCCCGATCCTCTGCGGTCGGGGCTTTTTCACGCCCCAATCCAAAGCCTCACTGGCGCACCGAGGGCATGGGTTCAACTCACGCAGATGAACTTGGTTTTCTCTCAGAGCAGCCTGCAAGCGATTAATTTCCATCTGGTGGCAGGTCATTCGCGTTAGTTGCTAATTTTTCAGAGGGTGGGCTTCGAGCAATTCCTTGGAATCCCAGAACTGAAATCGCTTGGCGTTGGCTTTGCGGACCTTGCCGACAGTTTCAGACTTCATCACCTCGCCCTTGTTGCCCCAGGAATTGCGGACATAGCTCAGCACCGCGGCGACCTCCTCGTCGTTGAGCAG
>JAURCU010000143.1:713-989 GCA_030828305.1 Luteolibacter sp. | reverse complement strand
TCATCTATCATTACTAAATTATTTGAAAGTAAAATTGCAAATATTCTTGCTATTGCAGAAAAAAATTTTACCGATGTCTCAATTGGCAGCTATCCTATATTTGATGGCAAACCCAGGGGTGTAGAGATTGTTATAAGTTCCTTAGCAAATAAGAAAAATGCTCAAAAAGCTAAAAAATTTATAGAAACAGAAATAAACAAAATTATTTAAGAATTATTAAATTTAATATAAAACAATAGGTCTCTTGGCGGAGTAGCTCAGTTGGTTAGAGCGGTG
>JAURCU010000143.1:0-703 GCA_030828305.1 Luteolibacter sp. | reverse complement strand
ATAATCCATGTGTCGGGGGTTCGAATCCCTCCTCCGCTACCAACAATTTTATTGAAATTCATACTTTTTTAACATATCGTTCGCATTCTGATCGCGGGGTAGAGCAGCTTGGTAGCTCGTCAGGCTCATAACCTGAAGGTCGTAGGTTCAAATCCTACCCCCGCAACCAATTATCCACATATTTCAACCAATTTTATTTTTGTTTTTTATATTTTTTTTTGCAAATGCATTTGACAAAACCTAAAGAAAGTGTAGTTATACTCCTACTAAAAATTCGACTCATTGGGCCATTAGTTGTGCACCAGTGATTCTTGCTCTTTATTATTAGTAAATATGAAATGAATAGACGGTGGGTTTATAACGTTGAATTTCGGCAAAGATAGTTTTTTGTAAAAAAATTATCTCGACATTCGGCGTCTAACCTACGTCAATTTAAAACTTTGTTTTTTATGAGTAGGTAATTCAACTTAAGAGTTTGATTATGGCTCAGAACGAACGCTTGCTGCATGCTTTATACATGCAAGTCGAACGAAGGCCCTAGCTTGCTAGGTGTCCTTAGTGGCGCACGGGTGAGTAACACGTGGGAACATACCTCATAGTACGGAATAACTGCGGGAAACTGTAGCTAATACCGTATATTCCAGTAATGGGAAAGATTTATCGCTATGAGATTGGCCCGCGCAAGATTAGCTTGTTGGTAAGG
>JAURCU010000142.1 GCA_030828305.1 Luteolibacter sp. | reverse complement strand
GCCGCCGCCGCCGCCCATCAAAGTTCCATCATCGGCCCCACCGGGTACGTGCTCGTCCTGCGCCTGCTTGAGCTCGTTCACCAGGTTGACGGCGGACTCGCGCCGTGTCTCGGCATCGATGTTCGCCAAGTCCCAGAAGTGCTGCAAAGGCAGGTTCAGGAATAACGGTGAGGGTGCCTGTTCCGCCAATAAGGTTGAAGCCAGTCTGGTCCGTCAGGCCACTGGTGCTGTCGTATGTTCCTGGACCGTACTGAAAACTATTGTACCAAAACTCAGTTACAGTCGCGTCTTGGTTGAGGGTTAATTTACTGGCGGATAGCTTGGTATCCCTGCCGCCAGTTAGGGTGAGCACGGCGGAGCTGGAAATTGCACTGGCGTTGTCGATGTGGAGAGAGACTGTGTCACCAATAGTGACGTCGCCAACCCCGAGAGCGTTCGCTGCATTGGTGCGAATGCGGTAATTTGTTCCCGAGAGGCGATCGGCGACGAAACCAGAAAAGGCGTTGGTCGCATTCAAGTTAATCGTCTGGTTGTTCACACCCTGAAAAGTTAAGGTATGCCCTCCCGAGAATACCCCGTTGTAATTATGCGTACGGTGATGGCCACTTGTTGACCGGCCCGTATAAATGGCAGCGTCACCTAGAAGAGCAAACGAACGGTCGAGGGTAAGGTTACTATTATACCTCATGTAGATTCTCGAGTTTGCCCCCATCGTGACGGTGCCAGTGCCGAAAACATTGAGTAGCGAACTGTTGCTGCCAGTGATCTCGATCGAGGAACCTGTGTTCAGCTTAAAGCTCCCAGTATAAGCTGCAGGTAAGCCAACGCTATCCAAGGCCGCCGCCGCATTTCCAGCGCCGATCTCAATATCAATTGTCCCAGTGGGTGCACCATTATCCCAGCTGCCTGGGTCGCTCCAGGTGTCTCTGTTGTAGGCGCCTCCCGTTGCAGTGTGAATCGTCACTGCGCCTTGCAGGGTCCAAGCTGTTAGCGCCATAGAGGCGGCGAGCATCTGAAGGAGATTTCTAGAGGTGTCGCGCATGACAGTAAAAGATGGCTTGATGT
>JAURCU010000141.1 GCA_030828305.1 Luteolibacter sp. | reverse complement strand
TCCAATGAAAGGTGATACAAAGACTTTTTTCGATTCCTGTACATTGAAATAATGTCTTTCGCAGATTCATCATTTGATCCAGTCATTTTGGCTCCTTGACGCAAACTCATCACTGTGAATGTTTCCGAACAAATAATTAGGTCTTGATTGTCCACCAAGTGAACTGCTTCTTGTAAACTGACTTGGCGTTGTGCAGACAATCCATGTAAAGCTTTTTGAGTGATGAGGCGTACACCCCCCAAATTGGCGGTCGAAGTCCTGAATGATCAAAAGCAGTCGAAAAACGGAATATTAAAAAACCAATTGTTAAACTGGTCAATAATCGGTTACATTGAACTTACGCGGTGATTAAGTCTTGTATCGAGTCGATTTCCTGACGAGACGTTTGGTGACGTTTTCCAGTGTAAGCCACAACGTACTTACATACATCCTCGATTTCTCCGATATCAGGATACTTTGGATCTGAAAAATATAATAGCAGTTTTATATCACAATTCGCTCTCCAGCCCTTGAGTAATGTTCTGCTGTGTTGGACGACTCTTTTTGACTCGGTTCTTGTCCCTTTAAATTGGTGATAGCCCTTTTTGTCTTTTTCTATCACTGCGTGGTTGTGCAAAGTCATTCCAGGTGTATCTTGACGATTGTAGGTTTGTTCTTCGCCGAATCCTACTCGACAAGTGCGCGGAATATTGGCCTTTCCTTCTCTCAGACAGAACTTATTACAGTGATGACACATACAATCTTGAGCAAGTAATCTTACGTCTTCTTCCTCGTCTTCACATTCACAGTACTTTTTGGTAAGTGGAGACTCCGGATGAGGAGGGTGATAGTTTTTATCATCGTCCTTGATTTTCACATCTGCTGTCATATCCAAATGAGTTCTGGTATAAGTATCAATGACTTTTGCCTTATCTTCCATTGTTTTGGCCTTATAAAATGAATCAAGATATGCTCTGTCTTTGGCAATACCGAGCATGTGTAAATGAATTTGCCCTCGCCCTGGAGCAAATTCAACCCGTCCCCAATAATGGTCAATTCCAAGTGCTTCTTTCATAACAGTCTTCATAAAGTATTTTGATCTTTTCATGAAGAAATCGTTGACATATAAAGGATATTTTCTCGATGCTTTTTTCATTCCTATTTCTGTAGGTAATTAAGTCGGCTATGGTACCTATTTTTAAGTTATGTTCTTCTGCAAATTTTTGTAAATCATCACGGCGTGCCATACTGCCATCTGCATTCATAATTTCTACTATCA
>JAURCU010000140.1 GCA_030828305.1 Luteolibacter sp. | reverse complement strand
GGCGATCTTCTTGTAGTAATTTGCCGCCGCCTCTTTTTTATTCTGATTATGGTAAGCATCCGCCAGAATCATCAAGTGTCTGAAAGGCGGAGCTACCCCCCACTTCTCCAGTTCATTGAGATGCAGATCGATCAGCTTCTCGTAATTACCCGAAAGCTCCCAGCGCAATGATTCGGTTGCAATTTTAAGATAATGATTCCTGAACTTGTGCTGGTTAGTCTTGGACACCGAGAAGATCGCCTCCATCTTGGCGTCCCTCAGCGGAGCAGCCGGATGATCGTCGGGAATGCTCCCTCCATTCTGCGAGTACAGTATGATTAAATCCTTGGTCAGGGCTTGAAGTAATTGCTCAGCCGCCCACGCACTTTCTGGATGCTTCGCAAGCAATTGTCGCATCCGTGTAATTTCCTCCCCCTGACTGGCTTGTTCCTGGCTCTCCTTAAGGCCCGGGGATTGGCCCTTGGGGTCGGTGACATCAGCCAGCATATAGTCCCAATAGGCCGCGTCGTTCGGATAAACTTGCTTCAAAGGAAACGGAAGCCCTTCAGGAGCAGCCTTGGCTTTCTCAAGGAGCGCCGCAATGGGTCCGGAAGAAACCGCAATAACCCGCATTGGATAGCCGGGGTAATCCGCCTCGGCCGTATCAAAAACACCCACGAGATCACCGGCGGCATTGATCACAGGCGAGCCCGTGGTGATTGGAGTCGATGCCCTGGACAACCGCATGCCAAGGAGGAGGAAATCAGCGGATCCTGGGCCATATTGCGCAAGGGGTCGCCGAGCAAGGATCGGCCCCTTGTAAGACCCTTTCCTTTCATCGCTCGCCCACACAAGTGCCACCTCCTGCCATGTGTCCGGCGGATTTGCTGCCAGACTTATCGCCGGGCTCTCGGGATAATCCAATTCGACAATCGCCAGCCCGATGTCCCCACCCACTGCCAGCACCTTCTTGAATTCCAGCACCTTGCCCTTCGCATTCCTGAAAACCGGCGGCTCACGGTATGATACCATATCCAGCGAAAAAACCGCCCAACCCTTGTTATTCAGGAACACTCCGTGTTGCCGGAAACCCTTTTGGGCCCCGATGGCTGGATACTCGGCTGAGACGACCGCTTGATGGGCATCTTTGATCGCATCCCCTTCGGGTTGCGCGTGCACGATAGGCTGCACTGCCAGCAACACCTGAATCAAGGCTAGCGAGTGAAGACGGGACAAGGGCGCATATAATGGATGCATGGGCAGTTTCATCGTGAATATTCAGTCTCTATCTCCTGCAGAACGAAAAGAAAGAACTCACTCACGGCGAGAGGCGCTCAATCTTCCAGCCGCCGTCTGAAGCACCCTCCTCGCGTGTGTAGAGGAAGCGGT
>JAURCU010000013.1 GCA_030828305.1 Luteolibacter sp. | reverse complement strand
CGCGATCCCGGTGATCGCACCATCGGCTACGGGCCAGAACTGGATGGTCTGACCTGCAAGCTCAGATGCCGGAGCCTGATAATCTGCGAGCGAGTAGATGCTGAAGCGTTCCTCACCACGACGTTTGGCCAAATCGGCACCCGGCACGACCGTCATATCAAACTCGATGGTTTGTTCGCCGGTGTTGCTGATATTGGCACTATCATGAAGTATGGCCTGGCTTCGATCTATGTTGTCACCATTGCCATTCTCCCCGTAGGACTGTTTGTGCCAGAAGAAATCGACACTCTTGGAAGGCGCGGGATCCGACTCGCCATCGCGAAGCCCCCCCACACTGTAAGTGACCGTGTAAGGACGATCAACCCGGGTGCGAAACACTTCGGAAGTTTCGTCTTCCGTGCTGACACTCAGGCTGACGACAGGAATGTAGGTTCCGACGTAGTTGCTGGAGAGCAGGTAAGAAGTCGGGCCGACATCGTCCACCGTCCAAAGCTCGAAGCGGGCTCCACCCGGGTCAATGGGCAAATAGGATAAGTCGCTACCTGACTGGGCAACATCCATGTTGTGAATGACCTCGGTGGGAAACTGCACCTGGCGGATGAAGTTGGTGTAGGTGACCTGCGCACAGGTCGATGATGCAGTAAGGATGGATACTGCGGCAATGATGGTGTGTGTGTGTATCATGGCGAGATGGGATTTTGATTCAGAGCGTCTTTATAAGCTCATTTTTTGATCTCCTCAGTTGTCTTGTTTTTCTCTTCAACTTGCGGCTCGGCTGCCTCCGGGTCCTTGTAAGGCAACACAGAAATGGGTCCATTCTGATAAACTGCAACCACCACGTTAGAGCTCCTGGCCAGGTTTTGCGCAACCTTCTCATCGAAGGGCTCCTTGCCTTGTGCCTGCTCGCGGGTGACTTCTATGGTTTTGATCCAACCACGATTAGCCGGGTAGAAATTAGGCCAAGTCACGATTCGGGTGCCTCGCACAAACTTCATGCGGTTCTGATATTTCTGGGGAATATGCAGAATGGATCTCTTGGGAATGAGAGTACTCAGCTGTCCGAAGGACAGGAAATCTGAAGTCGCGATCAGATCTTGAGGTTGATTGACCTTTGTCGGATCATTCTGCGGATCGATTTGCTTGGGGTTGAGTTTTCCCAGAGGACTATTGATGGAAGCCTGCCGTGCCCGCTTGGCGAGTTCGTCGCTGGTCGCTGCATCCCGAAACTGGGGTTGAGCGTACGTATGAGAGGCTGCCATCAACATGAATGGAGGCAACATGATATGGAGGATTGAAAGGGTTTTTCTCATGAGGAGTCGAAATTTAATGGGATGTTAGAGCAATTAGCAGCAAGGAAAACACGGCTGATCATTTTAACCAGCCGCGGGTTCCATGAGTGGTTCAGCGGGCTTCGTCATCCACGCCGCCGGAAGGATCCACCTGACCGTTGGGGCCACCGGATCCACCACCAGGGTTGGAGGAGTCCACGCCGTCGAGGTTATTGCCGTGACCATTGTTATTCTTGGTCGCCAGAGAAACCAGAAACACGGCATCCTGGTAGTCGAATGCGGCGTTGGTGTTGTTCTTGGCAGCATACTCGGCCATCACCAAAACACTCAGCGGGCCAATGTTGACCTTACCGGTGCTATCGACGTAGGGCTTGAGGTATTCAGCCATGTTGCCGGACTGATTGAGGTCATAAGCAGTGGGGATACTATCCCCATCAACTAGGGAAATCACCTGCATGTTGCTACTGCGAGTGGTGTAAAACGGTGTCCATTGATTGTTCTCCACAAATCGGCCGCCGAAGTCGATGGTGGTATTCTTGCCCAGCTTTTTGGTGTATAGCGTGTCGGCTGGATCAATTGCGGAGGGAGTTCCATAGAAAAGCTGCTTGTAGCCGCTGCCGTTCACGCTGATGCGAAATTCGGCATTGGCGTCCGTGCTGCTGCCACCGGTGACTCCAACACCCACAGGGCGAACCGAGACATACATCGGTTCAGTGAGTGTGATGGTCCCCGGAGGATTGATCACCGCGACATCTCCCACCGTGCGGGGATAAACAATATTCCAATTGAGTGTGGGGTGAGTACCACTTTGAACCACGGTGGGGGTGGCCGATAGCGCGCCAATGGGAAGAGCCGGTAGAGCACTGCTGCTATTACCGTTGCCCGGGGCACCGTTTCCGATAGGCATCGCGAGGGCGCTGATGAATGCTGCAGCGCTGACAGCTTTGTGTGTGTGATGCATGATGTGACAAGGTTAGGTGTTTATCCTGCAACCGCTGTGAACAGCGTGCCAATGTTCGATATCAAACCGGGTTCACCTGGCTTGAAACGCCGGATCTCTTCTGATCCGAGATTACGACTGATAGCACAAATTGCACAGTGATTGCAATACATAGAATATACACATCTTCTTTTCAGATGAAAGAAATTAGATTCCAAGAAAACCCATGGGACCATGCTATGTGCTCCATTTGAGCCAGGGGCCCGGCGGCACGTCGCGCTCGTCCACAAAGCGCCATTGCACGCGCTCACCACTTTTGAGCCTGAGAAAGTCCCGCACTGCCGGGCTTACGTCAATTCCGGCCGCGCCATTGATATTATACCTAGGTGCTTGATTACCAAAGACATACTGCCAATGATCAAGCTCAAAAGGCCCCACATCCTCCCACTTGGCATAACAGACCTTGCCAGCCAGATGAATGGCCACCCAACGTCCCTTGCACACGGTAATGCCATCGCCCCTGTATTGCTGCCAAAACCAGGGAATCACCTCAGAGGCTTCTGGCCGGTGCAGACCGGTCGCCAGGACGTCATTGTAGGGAAGAGCCACGTAAAATGGGGTCTGCTTGGGCACAAAGCCCTTGGGATTCCAGCCCTCTCGATCTTCTGGATGGTCGGAACCGCCGAAACTATCGATCCAATTCAAGTCCCAGGCACTCTTGTCTTTGGCATGGGGATTGCGCTCGGTCGGTTTTTGACCCACCCAGAAAATGGTGGCCACCACGTTGCGCTTCCATGGGGTTGCACTGCGGATCTTTTCGCGAGAGTTCTCGATCACCACCCGCGCGGCCGCAGGAACCCCAAATGGGTCGCTGAGTGATGGCAAGGCCCGTCGCCTATCCTCAAGAATGGCCTCATGTTCTTCAACCAAACGCTGCATCAACTGCGGCGAAGCCATGGCCACCTCTCCCAAGATACTACTGCCCACGAGCAGGACAAGCACCCAATATTGGAGGTTGGTGAGACTCAACATACCCAAGCAATCTAGCTCAGATTGCCGCGAATTCTCAAGCCTCAACTAAAGCGGCGCTCGAGCTCGGACAAACTCCATTCGCTGATAGTGGGTTTACCCGCCGCGGTGGCATAGGGCATGTCGCAGGCGAAGAGTGCCTTGAGAAGGTCAGGCACTTCACTGAGCCGGGCCCCGACACGCAGGGCTGCTTGACGCGCACACAAACGGGCCATGCGCTCACGGGCGAAACGCTTGGCGCCCTGCACCGAGTCGTGAAGTAGCGTGTCAATCACTCCCATCATGAAACTTCGGGGGTCGTCCAGATCAAGGCAGGCGGGAAGAGCACTCACCTGCAGCGTGTTGCCACCGAAGTCATCAAGCTCGATGCCGGCTCGAGCAAGAGCTTCGCGTTCCCGCACCAGCACTTCGGCATCGCGCGGGTCCAGCTCCAGCAATAATGGCATCAGCAGACCCTGGCTGAGTTGCTCATCTTCAAGCATCAGTTTCTCATACCAGACCCGCTCCCAAGCGGCACGTGGGTCGAGAATAACAAGAGCATCCTCACTTTCCATCAGCACGTAACGCTGATGCAGCACACCGATAGCGCGAAAATTCGGCACATCCAAACTTGCCTGGCTCTCATGCCCCGGCGAGCCCGGCTCCACCACCTGCCCCCAACCACTCAGCTCGGCCTGGGGACTGCGCACTACCGCACCGAACTCTCTGGAGATGGGAACATTGGCCGACGGGGTGTGAGCATCAGGGCCTGCCGGCGTATTTGCCAGAGGTGAGGGCTTGGTGAGTGAAACTTGGGCGCTCTTGAGGCCATCCACCACAGCCTCCATGATCACTTGCCTGAGTGATTCCGGCTGGTGCAAGCGCACTTCGCGCTTAGCCGGATGCACATTGACATCAACCAAGGCCGGATCCATTTGGATCCACAGCCATGCAGCCGGATGCAAGCTATCGGCCAACTGACCACGGAAGCCCTCGGCAAGGGCCCGTGAAATACCAGCGTCCTCCACTGGCCTACCATTGAGGAACACGCATTGGTGCCGCCGCCCCTTGCGTGCGTGCTTTGCGGGCAACACGAATCCTTCCACCTGAATGCCTCTGGCCTCATGAGGCGGCAAGGCCAACAACTCGCCGGCGAGTTGCGGACCCAGCAGTTGCCGCACCCGATCGATGCACTTCTCCACTCCTGCCAGATCGAGCACCTGTTTGTCGTTTCGGCGTAGGCGCAGACGCATCCATGGAGCTGCAAGAGCATGCAAACGCATCTGATGCTCCACTTGCGCCGACTCGGTCGACTCTGCCCGCAGAAACTTTCGACGAGCAGGCAAATTATAAAATAGCGATCTGGCCTCAATGATGGTGCCGGGCGCGCATCCCGCATCCCTCACATCCCGCAACTTGCCACCATCGACCAGAATCTCGGTTCCTGCCATGGCATCCGCTTGGCGGGTCACCATTCTGAATTTCGCCACGCTAGCGATGCTGGGCACAGCCTCCCCGCGAAAACCCAAGGTCTTGATCGCTGCCAGATCGCCGGCAACCCGTAGCTTGCTGGTGGCGTGGCGCTCCAATGAGAGCAGGGCGTCGTCACGCGACATGCCGCTGCCGTCGTCCTCCACGCGAATCAGAGACACTCCCCCACCCTTGATCTCAACACGCACTTCCCGTGCACCGGCATCAATGCTATTTTCCACCAGTTCCTTAACCACTGAGGCTGGCCGCTCGATCACCTCACCGGCCGCTACCTGGCTGGCGAGGGTATCTGGGAGAACACGGATGATGGCCATATCCAGGAAGCCTACTGGGCAGGCCAACATCGCCAAGATCGAAGCGCGGGAAAATGAGCGAATTTTAAACTCCACGCGCAGGTCGTATTGCTTTTTGCTCCCCGCGCACTCATATCCAAAGGCAATTCCATGGCTGGCTTCTTCAAATCCCTCTACAACAAAGTCACCAATCGTGCCGAGATCGACTGGGACGAACTCGAAGCCGATCTCATTGCGGCCGATCTGGGCGTGAGGGTGAGCATGGAAATCATCGATGATTTGCAGCAACTCGGCCGTAAAGTTAACGCCGAGGATGTGGTGGAAAGCACCCGCAAGCACATCGCACTCAAACTTCCTCCCTACCTTGCCGCCCTCACACCCCGCGAGGACGGCATGCCCTTCGTTATTCTGGTGGTCGGTGTGAACGGAACCGGCAAGACCACTTCCAGCGCCAAACTCGGAAAATGGCTCAAGGGCCAGGGCCACAGTGTTCTTCTGGTGGCTGCCGATACCTTCCGCGCAGCCGCGGTCGAACAACTTCAGCGTTGGGGCGAGCGCCTCGACATCCCGGTGGTCAGCGGCAACCCCAACGCCGACCCCTCCTCGGTTTGTTTCAACGCCCACCAACAAGCCATCTCCCAAGGCACCAAATTCCTGATATGCGACACCGCAGGCCGTCTCCACACCCGCCACAACCTGATGGAGGAACTGGGCAAGATCAGGCGCACCTTGGGCAAACAGGACGAGAGCGCTCCGCACCAGACCCTGCTGGTGGTCGATGCAAGCACCGGTAGCAATGCCATGCATCAGGCCGAAGCTTTCCACAAGGCGGCGCCCCTCGATGGCCTCATCGTCACCAAGCTCGATGGATCCTCCAAGGGCGGGATCGCCGTCAGCATTTACGAGAAGTTGAGCATCCCACCGCGCTTCATCGGCACTGGCGAAGAACCCGAGAAATTCTTGGCCTTCGACCGTGACTTCTTCGTGAAGGAGATTCTCTGAATCGGCTCACTTGCAGTCCTGATCCTCACCATCCTTTTCCAGTTCCTCTGGCAGGTGATTCAGACAGTATTCCTTGCCATCCGCACTGATGCGGAATTCCAGGCGCGGATCGCTCTTTTCGGTGCGACCACAAACCACGCAATCGTGGAAAGCATCATTAGCAGGCTGATTGGCATCCTCGAACTTACGCCGACGCTGCGCTGCCTTCACCAGCATCCTGCGACCACGCAAGACCGGAATACCAGCCCAGAGAAAGTAATTGGCAAAAATCAGCACGTAGAAAAGTGGGATGATCATTGCAATCAGCGTGGCTCCCTTGAGAAAGAGGTCTGCCAGTTGGGCCAACAACATCACCACCCCGAACAGGGCAATGAATCTAACCTGCACCGGCAGCACAAAAAACATCAAGAATTCGACCTTGGGAAAGAGTGTGGCAAAGGCAAAGAAGGCCGACACGTAGATATAAACACCCGTGCCCGATAGCAATCCGAAGGACCCGAAGTTGACGACAATCAAACTGAGGATGCCCACATAAAAGAAAAGAGTGGTGCGAAACACCCCCCATACTCCTTCGAGGGCATCACTCATCATGAAGGCAATACGGATCACAAAATACATGAAGAGAATCTGCAACGGGAGTGGCCAGCCTCCGCTCACGTGAGAGGAAGCAAAGAGGAAGGTCACCACGCGCCAAAGCTCACCGGAGAGAATCGCCAAGAGGTCAAATTCCAGCAATGGCCGGATGTCTGGGCGAAGTTGCTCCAACACAAATACCATGGCCGTGAGGATGGCATAGAAACGCAGCAGGCTGGGGAATGCCATCCATCCAAAGCGGCGCTCTAAACGATCTATCCATGTCATCGGCAAGGAGCATCGATGATCTGGGCAGGGATGCAAGCCCCCACCTGCTCTTCACTGGCAATGGTTTCTCCTGCCACTCGGGTTGACAAGCCCAGTCCGAGTAACGAGATTGCCTGCAGATGACGCAACTGCACTCCACTCCCCTTGAAAGCGCCCACCTCGAACTTGGCGCGCGCCTGGTTGCCTTCGCAGGATGGAACATGCCGGTTCAATACAACTCCATCATTGATGAGCATACGGCTGTCCGCGAAGCAGTCGGCATATTCGACATTTCGCACATGGGCCAACTCTTTATCTCCGGCGAGGGCTCCATGGAGTGGCTCAACCGCATGCTAACCAACGATTTGGGGGAACTCGAAATCGGCCAAGGACAATACAGTCTGATGCTCAATGAGCAGGGTGGCGTCATCGACGACCTTATCCTCTACCGCTGCGGGCAAGACGATTTCTTCCTTGTGGTGAATGCCTCGATGACTGACGAAGACCACGCTTGGCTAAACCAGCATAAACCCGAGGCCGTAAGCCTCAAGAACGACAGCACGCAGTGGGCCGGGATGGCGATTCAAGGACCGGAAGCCGAGGCGACTTTTGCCAGGGCCGTTCCTGGCGAAATCATGCCATCACGAAACAGCATGAACCGCACCGGCGAGGGCGCCATTGTCTGTCGCACCGGCTACACGGGAGAAGACGGCTTCGAGTTCTTCTGCCCAGCCAATCAAGCCGTAGGCTACTGGAAGCGCTTCTTGGAGGCCGGCGCAAAACCCTGCGGTCTCGGTGCCCGCGATACCCTGCGACTGGAAATGGGATTTCCGCTCAATGGCAACGACCTCTCGGCTGATCGCAGCCCCATTGAGGCCGGTCTCGGCTTCTTCTGCAAACTCGACAAGGGTGACTTCATCGGTCGCGAAGTGTTGGCCAAGCAAAAGCAGGAAGGCCTGCAGACCAAGCTCACCGCTCTCAGGCTGACCAAGCCCGGTCCTCCCATCCGAGCACATTATCCGGTTCAAGACGCGAAGGGACACATGATTGGCGAACTTGCCAGCGGCGCCCTCTCCCCCTCACTCAAAGCCGGTATCGGCATGGCTTATCTCCCCATTGAATTCAGCAAGCTGGGCACCGAGCTTCAGATTGATGTTCGTGGCCGACTATTTCCCGCCGAAGTCGTGAAAAAACCTTTCTACAAGAAATCATAATTCCTATTAATTTTTCATCCATGAACGTCCCCACCGATCTCCGTTACTGCACTTCCCATGAATGGGTCCGCCTCGAAGGTGATATCGCCACTGTTGGCATCTCCGATCACGCCCAACACGAACTCACCGATGTGGTCTTTGTTGAGCTTCCCGCCTTGGGCCGTGAAGTTGATTCCGGAGATCCGACCGCTGTGGTTGAGTCGGTCAAAGCCGCGAGCGACATCTACGCTCCCATCGGTGGCGAAGTCGTTGAGATCAATCCCGACGTCGAGGCCGATCCTTCCCTGGTCAACACCGACCCCTACGCTCAGGGCTGGATCTTCAAGCTCAAAGTCAAAGATGTTGCCGCTGTTGAAGGCCTGATGGACGCTGCAGCCTATCAGGCGCATATTGGCTGAACTTCGTTCAGCCGTTTGCATCCAGCCATTTGATGATGGCGCGACGGAGTTCGACGAACTCGAGTTCACCCTGATGGCTCCAGGCCACCTTGCCGCCGGGCTCAATCAGCAAGGTTAGTGGGAGCGCCCCGCCCCATTTGGAATGGAAAGCCTCGGCCAATTTGTCGGGGTTGCCCTTGAAGATGTAATTGTTGGTCGTGCGACCCTCCGCTTCGACCGACTTCACGGTGCGTGGAGACAGCGCACAGTGTTGCCTGGTCAGAAACTTGAGCACCTTGTCTTTGTCCTCGATGGGATCGAGGCTGATGGTGATGAGCTCGACGGGACGATTCTGGAAACGGCGGTAAGTGTCGACCAAATCGGGAAACTCGGCCACGCATGGGCCGCAGGTCGTGGACCAGAAATTCACGATGCGCAGGCGCTGGCCCTTGTTAGCAGAAATCTCCTTGGCGATGGTTTCATCCATCACATCGAGTTTTTCTTTGAGGGCTTCCCACTTGGCCTGGTCCTTGGCCACGAACTCTTTTTTGAAGATCCACTTGGTGGAACAGCCGAAGGCGCGGGTGGTCTTCTCTTCGATCTCCTTGCCTGCCAGCATGGCATCGAGCGCCTTGACGACGTAGCTGTCGTCCTTGAGAGGGCCGAACTTGCGTTTGTAGTCATCAATTCGGCCGCTGTATCGAAGGATGCGATCCTTATCCAAAATGAAGACGTGCGGGGTGGCTTGGGCGCCATAGGCGCTGGTGATCTTCTGGGTGTCACCGTCCCAAAGGTAGGGGAACTCCCATTTGTTGTCCTCGGCGAAAGGCTGCATCTCATCATAGGAATCACCGTGGGCACAGTAGCCGAGTTCATCCGGACGAAGTGCTTCGGGGTTGTTGCAGGCGATGGCGACGAAGGCCACGCCCTTATTGGCATACTTCTTGTGGAGTTCAGCCATTCGGGGTGCCGCAGAGCGGGCATCAGGACAGTGATTTGCGGTGAAAATCAGCACCAGAAACTTTGCGTCGTCGAAATCCTTCATGGAATACTCCTTGCCATCGTAGTCCTTGAGGGTGAAGTCTGGGCCTCTTTTGCCGATTTCGAGGATCGGTGGCACGCGGTCATCAGCAACTGACGATAGGCAGAGACTTAGCAGTAGTGGTAGGGTGATACGCATGGTGGTCATGATACCGACGAATTTGGGTGAATTTTTCGTCAAAGCAACACAAACGCCAGGCATGATTGACACGGACGACCGAATCTGATCACCCCTTAGCAGCCCATATTTGCGGCAATTGCGTAGGTGATACCTATCCCTGCCCCGATGCCAACCAGAGCTCTTTGAGTTTCAAAGCGCGGGTTTCCGCATCCGCTACTGTCTCGCCAAGGAAATTGGCATGTCCCATTTTACGGCGGGAACTCGCCTTGGCTTTGCCATAAAGATGGAGGGTAGCGTTAGCGTCTTCGAAAAGCGGCTGCCAGTCCGGAGCTTCGGTCTCGCCGGGCCATAGGTCGCCAAGCAGGTTGAGCATCACTACCGGTGAGAGCAGGCGGGTCGAACCCAGAGGCAAGCCCATCACCGCCCGCAGTTGCTGATCAAACTGGGAATGGATGCAGGCCTCCATGGTGTAGTGACCGGAGTTGTGCGGGCGCGGTGCCATCTCGTTGACCACCAATTCGCCATCGGCCATCAGGAAACATTCCACCCCCATGATGCCACGATAATCCATGACTTCTGCGACACGCCTGGCAAGTTCGGTGGCTTTTTGAGCAACTGAATCATCAACCTGGGCCGGAACCAGGGTGAGATCCAGAATCTGCTCGCGATGGCGGTTTTCGGCCAAAGGGTAACAAGCAGTCTCACCATTTGCACCCCGTGCCACCATCACCGAAACCTCTCTCTCATAGGCTATCCATTGCTCATAGACACCTCGAGGAGCATCGAATTGCTCCCAGATTTCAGCCGGACCGTCCCCATTTTTTACCCGGATCTGGCCACTTCCATCGTAACCGAAGTCCGCGGTCTTGAGCATGCCGGGCCCGATGCGCTCCATCGCAGCCGCCAACCCATTGGCATTTGTCACCACATCGAAATCGGCGCAGGGAATGCCATGCTGCCTGAGAAAAGTCTTCTCGCGCTCGCGGTTCTGGCAAATACCCACCGCTTGTGGTGATGGATGTAATTCAATGCGCTGCGCCACGCGCTCAAGCGTTTTGACGGGAATATTCTCGAACTCAACCGTGGCAACGGTAGCAATCTGACAAAACTCCATGATTGCATCGACATCATCGAAGGGCTTGTCAATCACCCGGTCGGCAATCTCGATGGCCGGCGCCTCATGGCCGCCTGTCCAGACCACGGACTTGAGATTCATCTGACGCGCCTGCATCAGGAGCATGCGGCCCAACTGGCCACCACCGATGACTCCAATGACTTCGTTATCAACTTTGCGCATTGCGTCGCTCACTGAAGGTGCACGCTAAGAGACTTGACTCGATCGCTCTGGGCTTTGCGGAACTCCGCAAGCTTGTTGGCAAGCTCTTCGGACCCATTGGCCAGCATCGCCACAGCAAAAAGTGCCGCATTGATGGCTCCGGCTTTGCCGATGGCAAAAGTCGCGGTGGGAATACCTCCGGGCATCTGGACGATGGAGAGCAGGGAGTCAACTCCCTTCAGGATCTTGGACTCCACCGGCACACCCAGAACGGGCAAGTCAGTGATGGCGGCAGCCATGCCGGGCAGGTGAGCGGCTCCGCCGGCACCAGCGATGATACACTTTAGGCCGCGCCCACGGGCCGATCCGGCGTAATCGTAAAGTTTATCAGGGGTGCGGTGGGCGCTGACCACTTCAGCCTCCCAGCCGATTCCGAATTCTTCCAGTTTGCGGGCGGCATGCTCCATGGTAGGCCAATCGGAGTCGCTGCCCATGATGATGCCAATCTGTGGTATGTTTGCCATGATGGGTTGGAAATGGGTTACCAATCTGACAAGCCTAGGGGCCTATGTCGCGCCTAAAAACCGGGAACTCTCTGGTGTTTGCCGACTGCTGACTCCTCCTGTCGTTGGCTCTATCCACCCGCCGAATCGTGCAATCGCCCACCATTGGCCACTTTCAGGGCTTCTGGGCCGGCGGCAATACCCACCAATTCAGCGATTCAGCCACCACATCATCAATTGCGATGAAAACATCAGGATGTCGGCCGTGGCGATGAAAATTACTCAATCAGACAAGCTATAGCATGTTAGAAAATCAACTTGCAACGGTCATCAATCTAACTAATATGCAACGCCTAAAACGTTAAATCACCCTTATCGTTCAATGAACCTCAATCTTTTTAGCTGTTCTATAAGCTTGGGTGGCCTCTTTGGGATGGCCTCTGCCGCCTCACTTACCTTCGTAGGTGGCGAAGCCCTTGAGATCATGAACACCAACGAGGATCCAGACAATCGCGCGGACATCTCCGTGTTCGCAGGCCGCGCGGGCTATCAGGGAATTGGTGGAATCTCCAGCAATACAGCAGGAAACCCCCTACCTGCTTCCGGACTTTTCGGTGATGGGACTGTTCTTGACTATCGTTTTTTCAGCAGCCCTGTTGACAAGAACGTTTCTCTCGAACTGTTCACTTACGCTCTGAGTGGAGAGGGTCGCATCGGAGCTGTCTCTGCCACATCAGCGGCACAAGTCGCCGGAAACCAGTCGTTTCTCAATGTTTGGGAAACCGACGATCCGGGAGCGGGCTTCGGAGGAGGCAGCCAAATCACCACCACATCCTCTGCCGACTACGTATCAAACACCATGGCTGGCCTTGGTGACGGCAGTGGCATCATTGACATCACCAACATGACCTCAGGAACGCTGTATTTTCTTGCGGGAGGATTTGGCGGAACCGAACGGATCACCATGACCATGAGCGGCGCTGGGCAGACTGACATCGTGACAGTCGGCAGTGACAACTGGGCTCGACCCAACCGGGTCCACTTGCATGAGTGGGACTTCGACAACACGGACAACTTGTATGACACCATCACCTTTAATTTCTTCCACGCAGATCAGGATGGATCCGCAGCCCGCTTTGGTGGAATCATCCTTGACGGCATTGTGATTCCTGAGCCCTCGTTGCTCGCTTTTTTGGGTATCGGGGGAATCGTTTTTGGCATGCGTACAAGGCGCCCCAAACGATAACCCGAAGTTTCTTCAAGTGACTCCGGCACAGCTTGATCAGAAACACGCCATGTCAAGATGCTAGGAATTTGCTTTTTCACCCTCGGGGAGAATACCCTTAAGGCCCCGCTTCAGGAAGGGGAAAAGGGGGTTGCGGGGGAAAAGGGGATTTGAACGCCCAACACCCAAGGCCCTGGGCTGAACTTTGAGGCTCAGAGGAGCCACTTTACCTTCTAATGGCTTTCAAATCGACCCGTTCCCATAAGCGCAGACACAACTCCCCCGCCCTGCTGCCATGATTCCGGCAACAGACGATCTGTAACGACTCAGGCACTCGCCGGCTCAACTTTCATCGAGTAGCAGCACCCGCCCGTCAGACAACTTCACCTCCTTGGGCTGCCAATCGGCAGACTGGTCATACTCATCACGATCCTTGCGGCGCTGGTTGAACCAGTCGAGCTGCGATACTTGCTTTCATAGCGGGCAAGAAACTCACCCCAACCGTGATGAACCACCTGCCAAAGAGGTGAAGCCCGCGAACGCCGGGGCTGATAGATACTTAGCATGACATCAATTCAACAGAACTTGATAAGAGGCACGCATCAGACCAAGGGGTTGCGGGTCTTGATGGATGGAAAGCGGCTGAAGTCACGGTCCACGCTCCAAAGTTCAGTCACACCGTGGCTCTGGCAACAGGCCACGATTCGCGCATCGTGGATCATCGCTCCTGACACCCGGCTCTCCATGGCGAGGCGCATGACCAAGTCCAAGGCATCTTCACTGTCGAGCAGGATGCGCAAGGAGGGAGACTCACGCCAGGCCTGAATCTGGTCGATTGCCTGCTCAGGCGTGGAAGGTGCCTGCCATAGGCGAGGTCGGGTGACCACGGCATGGAACTCGATCAGGCTGTGGTAGCAGATGGCCCAAGGCGCCGGAGATTCGGCCAAGCTTCTAACGGCCTCCTTGGCTTGATCATGCAGCGAGGCGTCGGCGCGGTGGGCGTGGACGAGGATGTTGGTATCTAGGGCGATCATTTGCGATGATTGCAGATCCCGGGAAATTACTGACTAAAGGGCCCTTCACGCTGATCCTCAATCGCCTGATTGATGGCATTGGCATCCACTCCTTTCTTCGAGCCATAACCGGCCGCCGCCTCCCGCAAGCGAAAGGAGCCAGATGAAGACTCGCTGAGGCTTCTCTCCAAAGCATCGACCATCAGCATGCGCAAGGTGGTCTGGCGCTCGGCGGCCACCTTCTTGGCCCGCTTGAAAAGAGCGTCAGGCATATCAATGGTTGTTCTCATGCATAAATATGTATCATAAAGCTGAGCCATCGTCAATGACCTGGAATAGGGCACCAAGCTGCGCAGGAAATTGGGTTTTTGGACGGAAAGAAGGCGGATGGTAGCCTAGTATCCGATGAAATGCGCAGGATCCTCCCCATCGTTCTTTCCCTGCTCACGGCTGTGGCCGTCCAAGCCGAGGACCATTGGGCCTACAATTCTCCCGTCGCCATCGAGTTGCCGGCCAAGCAACACCCGGTGGATGCCCTGCTGCAAAGGCAGCGCAAGGCCACGGGCACGGGCGCCAATGGACTGGCTGAACCGAGGCAGTGGGCCATCCGCGCGTCCTTCACGCTGACCGGTCTGCCCCCTACCGCCGAGCAGATCGCCCGACTCGAAGCCGACCCCAAGGTGTGGCCGAAGCTGCTGGACGAGTGGATGGCCAATCCTGCCTATGGCGAGCGCTGGGCACGCCATTGGATGGATGTGGCTCGCTACGCCGACACCATCGGCTACAACTTTCAGAAGGACAACCGCTTCCCCTTCGCCTGGACCTACCGCGAGTGGTTGATCGACGCCTTCAACCGCGACATTCCCTGGCATGAGTTCATCACCCTGCAGATTGCCGCCGACCAGGTGGTCGACAAAGCGGATCATCCCGACCTCGCCGCGCTGGGATTTCTAACAGTGGGTCCACACGGGCTCCGCGAAGTGATGATGGACGATCGTGTGGACGTGGTGACCCGCGGCTTCATGAGCACCACAGTCTCCTGCGCGCGTTGCCACGACCACAAGACCGACCCCATTTCCATAGAGGACTATTACTCCTTCTTTTCCGTGCTGGAGAATGCCGATGCCAATCCGCGCGGCCCGATCATTGGCACTCCCGCCAACGCCGAGGCGCATGCCAAGTTCAAGGCGGAGATGGCCAAGATCGACGATGAGAAGCACCAGTTTCGGCACGCCATCGTGAAGCAACTGCGCGAACCCAAGACCCTCGCTGGCTACCTCCACCTCGGCTGGCTCGCCCACAAACAGAACTGGGAGCTGGACCGCTGCCAGACCGGCAGCTTCAAGACGTACAAGCTACGCGGTAAGGCGACCTTGCAGTGGAAGAAGTTCCTCGCGGTGTCGGCCGTCGGTGACAAGCCTGCGCCGCGCCTCGCCCAATGGTACAGCGAGATGGACAAGGAGGGCGCGAATCGAGAGGCGCTTTGCGAGGCACTCGCCAAGGAATGGGATGCGGCCATCAAGAGCGGAAAGGGCCAGCTCGCCAACCAGGCCAAGCGTCAACTCTGCCCACTGAGTTTCGATGAAGGCCGGGTGCAGCACTTCTTCACCCAGAAGGACGGCCAAACGAACCGGGAGATCGAAGCCAAGCGCGCCAAGCTGGAATCCAGTCATGCCGGTGGTCCGCCGCGCGCCATGATCGTCATGGAGCGCGCCAAGTATGCCCCGGCCCGTGTCTATGAGCGTGGAGACCCGACCCAAAAGGGCGAGCCCTTCGAGCGTCATTGGCTCACCGTTCTGGGTGGGGGAGAATTTCCCAAAGAACAGAGCCCTCGCCTGAGCCTGGCCCAGAAGGTGGCCGATTCTAACAACCCGCTGACCGCCCGTGCCATCGTCAATCGTGTATGGGCCTGGCACTTTGGTGCCCCCTTGGTGAACCCCGGCGACTTCGGCCCGCAGACCATCGCGCCCAAACAACAGGAGCTGCTCGATTGGCTGGCGGTGTGGTTCGTTGAGAACGATCAGTCGCTGAAGAAACTTCACCGCCTGCTGCTCACCTCCGAAACCTTCCGCCTGAAAGCCGACACGGTTGCTACCAACGTCAACCGCGACGAAGGCAACACCACCTTCTGGCGCTGGAACCGCCAACGCTTGTCCTTGGAGGCGATGCGTGACCGATTGCTGATCACGGCGGGCGCGCTCGACTTGAGCACAATCGGCGGGCGTTCGGTCGAATTGGAAAAGCCCGAAGCCGACAAGCGTCGCACTATCTACGCCTTCATCGATCGCTTAGAGCTGCCCGGCCAGTTTACCAACTTCGATCTCCCCCACCCCGATCATCACGCGCCCAAGCGCTTGGAGACCACGGTGCCGCAACAGGCCCTATGGTTTCTCAATGGTGAGCTCGCTCATCGCCAGTCCAAGGCTGTGGTCAACCAATCCGTCTTCAAGACCCGCAACATCAAGCAACGCATCGAGTGGCTTTACCAACATCTCCTGCTGCGCGATCCCTCGGAGAAGGAGCGATCGACTCTCAGTGCATGGCTCGGCGACAAACCTTCCGACGCCGCTTGGGCCGATGCGGTGCAGATGCTTTGGGCGTCCAACGAATTCAACTTCCTCGACTAACAAGTTCTTCAAACCATGGGTCACCACGAACTCACTGCCCGAGACCTCCTGCTCGACCGCCGCGACTTTCTCAAGCGCTGCGGCATGGGCATGGGCGCGCTCGCGATGGGTCCGCTGTTGGGCGAGCGGGCCCTCGGGGGCATCAAGGGGGCTTCTGGCATACCGGGGCTCACTCACCACTCGCCCAGGGCCAAGCGCGTGGTGCACCTCTTCATGAACGGTGGGCCCTCGCAGGTGGACACCTTTGATCGCAAGCCCATCCTCCAGGACCTGCACGGCAAAATCCTGCCGCTCGACGACATCAAAACCGAGCGCCCGACCGGAGCCGCGCTGCGCACGCCTTTCGCCTTCAAGCGCTATGGTGAATGCGGCTTGGAGGTAAGCGAGCTGTTCGAGAAAACTGCGCAACATGCCGATGACCTCTGCGTGATCCGCTCCATGCACGCCAACGTGCCCAACCACGAGCCCTCCCTCATGCTGATGAACTGCGGCGATGGCTTGCTGCCGCGCCCCTCCATGGGGTCGTGGGTCAGCTATGGGCTAGGCAGCGAAAACCAGAACCTCCCTGCCTACATTTCGATGTGCCCCAAAGGTCAGCCCATCAAGCGCGCACAGAACTGGCAGTCGGCTTTCCTGCCAGGCTCGCATCAAGGCACCTACATCGACTCGTCGATCAAGGACCTGGAGAGGATGATCGAGAACATCCGCAACCCGCATGGTGACCCCAAGCGGCAGCTCAAGCAGTTGGAACTGCTGCGCGAGATGAACCGCGAACACTTGGAAGGTGCCGATCACGACCCCCAGCTGGAGGCGCGTATCAAGAGTTTTGAACTCGCCTACCGCATGCAGACCGAAGCCACCGACGCCTTCGACGTGGATAAGGAACCCAAGCACATCCTCGACATGTATGGCCCGGGCCCTCACGCCCGCCAATGCCTGATGGCTCGCCGCCTGCTTGAGCGCGGCGTGCGCTTCATTCAGCTCTGGCACGGCAATGGCCAGCCTTGGGATAGCCACGATGACATCGAGGACCATCGCCGCCTGGCCAAGCAATGCGATCAGGCCATCGCCGCCTTCCTCACCGACCTTAAGCAACGCGGCATGCTCGACGACACACTGGTACTGTGGGGTGGTGAGTTCGGCCGAACGCCCGTGGTGGAACTTCCCAAGGAGGGCACTAACAAGGGCGTCATGAAGGGCCGCGACCACAACCATTATGGATTTACGGTGTGGATGGCCGGCGGCGGTGTGAAGGGTGGTTACATCCATGGAGCCACCGACGAATTCGGCTTCAAGGCCGTCGAGGATCGCGTCCATGTGCACGATCTCCACGCGACCATCCTCCACCTGCTGGGCTTCAACCACGAGGAGTTGACCTACCGCTACTCCGGGCGCGACTTCCGCCTCACCGACGTCCACGGCCACGTGGTGAAGGACATCCTCGCCTGAGAAAGCACCGGCGGCTCGGCGGCGAATGTGGCGACTGGCCACTCGAGCGCAAGGAGTCGAATGAGTGGAAGACAAAAAGGATTCCGATCTAGACGAAAGACTGGCTCTGACGAAAGCTCATGATCATGAAAGCGCTGACTTTTTTCACACTCGCCATCCTGACCACTGGAATTTCCCAGGCCGAGAAGCTCCAGGTCTTCATCGGCACCGGCTCTGGGGAAGCCCGAGGCATTTACCAGTGCGCTTTCGACACCGTGAAGGGACGATTGAGCACCCCCGAACTCGCCGCCGAGATCGAGCAACCCGGCTTCCTCGCCCTCAGCCCGGAGGGCAAGTTCCTCTATTCGCTGGGCAAGCAGAAGGGGGTCGATTCGGTCAGCGCCTATGCCGTGGATGGAGCCAAGCTCACCCTCCTCAATCACGAGCCCATCAGTGATGGCGGTGGCGCCCACATCGCGGTGCATCCCAGCGGCAAGTTCCTGATCACCGCGCAGTATGGTGGCGGCTCGGTGGCGGTGTTTCCCATCCTTTCGGACGGCAAAGTCGGCAAGCGCTCGCAACTCATCGAGCACGAAGGTGGCTCGCGGGTCGTTCCAAAACGCCAGGAGAAGCCCCATCCCCACTGGGGCGGCTTCTCACCCGATGGCAAGTTCACCTTCGTCCCGGACTTGGGCCTGGACGAGATCCTCATCTACAAGACCACACCCGAGGGCAAGTTGAGCGAATACGGCCGCGCCAAGACCGTGCCGGGTGGTGGACCTCGCCACATGCGCTTCTCCACCAACGGCAAGTTCATCCACCTGCTCGATGAGCTGACGCTGTCGGTCACCTCCTTCGCTTACGATGCCGCCAAGGGCACCACCCGGAGAATCGGCACCACCCCCACCCTCTCCGCCGAGGCGAAAGCCAAGGAGAACTTCAACTCCTGCTCCGAAATCCTCACCCACCCCAACGGCAGGTTCCTCTACGTCGGCAACCGCGGCCACGACTCGGTGACTGTGCTCCGATGCGATCCGGAGACCGGCAATACTGCAGTGGTCGAGGTTGAGCCCATCCGCGGCTCCTGGCCCCGCAACATCAACCTCACACCCGATGCCAAGTGGCTGATTGCTGCCGGCGCCCACTCCAACACGCTCACGGTATTCTCGGTCGATGCGGAGACGGGCGAACTTGCCTTCATCCCGAAAACTCCAGTCAACGTCCCCGGCCCCATCTGCATCGTTTTTGTCAAATAGAGCGGCCCAAGGCACCTGAGCGAAGAAGTTTGCGCTGATCGGTCGAAGGCCCCTTGAAAACCAGCTCGAAGGCCTTTTTCAGCATTGCCTGATAGTTAGGAGATGCGTAAAAACAGAGCTTAGAGCCCGAACCGTCGTTTTCGCGAGCGACTCGGGCAACACTTGACTGCGCCCGTGTCTCAACCCGATTCCCCATCCCTCAACATCCTCATTGCCTGTGGCGGCACGGGAGGCCACCTCTTCCCTGGCATTGCGGTGGCCGAGGCTCTGCTCGCCAAGGGCCATACAGCCAAGCTCTTGATCTCTGGAAAAAAGGTCGACGCCGACGCCTCGGCCAAATACGGCCACCTCGACTTTGAGGCTCTTTGCGCCGTCGCCAAGCCCCCGACACTCTCGCCGCGCATGTTGCCCTTCCTGTGGAAGACCTGGCAGTCCATGCGGCACTGTAAGGCCATCCTCAAGGGGTCCGGAATTGATGCGGTCATTGGCATGGGTGGTTTCACTTCATTGCCCCCGGTCTTTGCCGGCCATCGCCTGAAGCTGAGAACCTTTATCCACGACTCCAACGCCCATCCCGGCCGTGCCAACTTGCTGACCAGCCGCTGGTGCACCAGAGTCTTTCTGGGCTTTGAGGCCGCCAGGCGCTTTTTTCCCAAGAGTTCCACCGAAATCACGGGCACTCCCGTGCGGCCCGAAATACTCAAGCTGCCTCCGCGCGAGGAGTCAGCCCGCCACTTCGGCCTCGATGCCTCCAAACCCATCGTATTGGTCACCGGTGGCAGCCAGGGCGCCAAAGGCCTCAACGATATTTGTGTCGAGGCCGCCAAGCTCTTGCCAGAAGGCGTGCAAATGCTGCAGGTCGCCGGCAACTTCGATCATGAGCGTGTCGCCAAGGCTGCCGCAGGCATCCCTCACCACAAAGCAATCGGCTTTTGCGACCACATGCCCGAGGCCTACGGCTGCGCCGATCTCATCGTCACCCGCTCCGGCGCCTCAAGTCTCACCGAAATTGCCGCCGCCGGCCTGCCCTCGATTCTGGTGCCCTACCCCCGAGCCGCTGATGACCACCAAGCGCGCAACGCCGAGGTCTTCGTTGCTGCCGGGGCTGCTCGAATGGCCCGAGAGGACCAGCTAACAGGCGAAGACATGGCGAGTATGATATCGGCCATCCTCGATAACCCGGCAAAGAAGAAAGCCATGGCCGACGCCGCCCGTTCACTCGCCATCCCCAATGCCGCCGAGCGTGTGTGCGCGGCGATCGAACACTCTCTGAGCCACTGATCAATGCAATAGATGGAAAAACTCCAACAACTCCTGCTCGCCGACAAGCCGCTACACATCCACCTCATTGGTGTGGCAGGCTCGGGCATGAGTGGTCTGGCGCTGCTGCTTCTGGGTATGGGCCACAAGGTCAGCGGCTCGGACCGCGTCACCACGAAGGAGACCGAGCGCATGCAGAGCCTGGGCCTGATCTTTTCCTCACCCCACACCGCGGGGGCTGTATCAGGCGCGGATGTGGTGGTGGCTTCCTCGGCCATTCGCCAGGAGAACCCCGCTTACAACGCAGCGGTGGAAGCGGGCATCCCCGTTTATCTGCGCGCCCAATGTCTCGGCGCCATCCTCCACACCCGCAGGGGAGTCATCATCTCGGGCACTCACGGCAAAACCACCACATCCTCCATGGCCGCTCACTTGCTGCGTGAGGCCGGGCTCAGACCAAGTCACTATGTCGGCGCGGAAATTCCCATTCTCGGCTCCAATGCGCATTGGTCGACTGAAGGCGACCTGATGGTCGCCGAAGGTGACGAAAGTGATGGCACGCTCGCACTATACCACCCTGAACACGCCCTGATTCTCAATGTCGAGGCCGAGCATCTCGATCACTACCGCGACATTGAGCACATCAAGGAAGTCTTCACCACCTTGGCAGATCAAACCACAGGCAAGCTGATCTACTGTGCGCAAGACGAAGTGGCACGTGAGCTCTGTGAGAGCCGTAGCAATGCCATCTCCTATGGCTGGGATGATGCCGACTACTGCGCGCGCGACATCCGCGACCTGCGCGGCACCTCCGCCTTCATCGTCAGCCGCAAGGGTGAAGTGCTCGGCGACGTCGAACTTGGCATTCCCGGCCGCCATAACATCCTCAATGCGCTGGCCGCCATCGCCTTGGCTGATATCAGCGGCGCGGACTTCTCCGCCATCGCCCGCGCACTCTCGAGCTTTGCCGGTGCCAAGCGCCGTTTTGAAACCAAATACCTCTCGGCCAAGCACCGCATCATCGACGACTACGGCCACCACCCCAGCGAGATTGCCGCCACCTTGCAGACCGCACGCTCGCTCAAGCCCGAGCGCATCGTGGTCCTCTTCCAACCGCACCGCTTCAGCCGCACCCAACTCTTGGCCGAGGACTTCGGCAGGGTGTTGCAAGGGGCCGACAAGGTCTTTGTCACCGATGTCTACCCGGCCTCGGAGGCACCCATTGAAGGCATCAGTGGCCAGACCATCGTCGAGGCCATGGGCCGTCACGGGGATGTTCCCGCCACTTTTCTTCCTGATCTTGACACTGCCCATCACATCGTGGGCAACGCACTTCTAGCCGGCGACCTGCTGATCACCCTGGGAGCAGGCAACGTCCACGAGGCCGGCACCAAGATTGCGCGCGACCTCAAGATACTTGAGGAAATCAAGGGGCTGATGCCGGGTGATGAAATTGAGGGCAAACTCTACGAGCCGATGCAGCGCCACAGCACCATGCGCGTGGGTGGCCCCGCCCAATTCTGGATCGAGCCCCACAGTTTTTACAGCATGGCCTTCGCCGTAAACTACTGCCGAGAGCGCGGCATACCGGTGCGCGTGGTCGGTCGCGGTTCCAATCTGCTGGTAAGGGACGGCGGGATTCGTGGGGCGGTAATTCACCCGACTGGCGGCGCCTTCACCGAAGTCGCCCTCAGTGCCAAAGGTGAAATCACCGCAGGAGCCGGAGTGCGGCTCAAGAAACTGGCCAGCTTTGCTGGCGCCAATGGCCTGGGTGGCTTCGAGTGGATGGAGGGCATCCCCGGCAATGTGGGAGGCGCCTTGCGCATGAACGCGGGCGCCATGGGCATCGAAACCTTCGATCAGGTGGTGCGCGTGACCTTCCTCGACGAAGACGGCGTCATCCGCACCCGCGAGCGCGACGAAATCGTCGCCGAGTATCGCAACGTCACTGAGCTTAGGCGCAACTTCGCGCTGCAGGCCGTCTTCAAAGGAGATCCGGACACTGCAGAAAATATCCAGGCCCGCTGGCAGGAGTCGCGAGACAAGCGCAAAAGCTCGCAGCCCATCCAAGCTTCCGCGGGTTGCACCTTCAAAAACCCAGAGTGCGGCCCTGCTGGCAAACTCATCGACGAACTCGGGCTCAAGGGCGAAGCCGTCGGTATGGCTATGATCTCTGAAACCCACGGCAACTTTGTGGTCAATCAGGGTGGCGCGACTGCCGCCGAAGTATTGGAACTCATCGAATCTGTCCGCGCCAAGGCCCGCCATAAGCGTGGCATCGAACTCGATACCGAAATCAAGATCCTCGGCGAACACACCTCTCAATTCTGATATGCTCTCATCCACCAAAATTGCGGTCCTGATGGGCGGCCCCGGCAATGAACGCGAGGTCTCGCTGGCCTCTGGACACGCAGTGCTTGGCGCCTTGCAGGAACTTGGTCTGGATGCCGTGGAGGTGAATGTCACCGATACCGAACCGCAACTGCCCCGGGGCGCCGGTCTGGCTTTCAACCTCATTCACGGCACCTTTGGCGAAGATGGGCAACTGCAGGCTTACCTGGAAGGACTGGGCATGCCCTACACAGGCGCCGGCGTTCTCAGCAGCCGCAAGGCCTTCGACAAGAACCTCGCCAAGGCAGTCTTCGAGCAGGCCGGGGTCCCTACCCCACGCGCCGAAGTTCTCAACCTGTCAGCCAGTTTAAACCCGTCCATCATCCCGCCACTGGTGGTCAAGCCCCCGCGTGAAGGCTCGAGTGTGGGGGTGCACATTGTCAAACAAGCCGACGAGCTCGATGCCGCCCTCGCCGATGCCGCCAACTATGGAAACGACGTGCTCATCGAGGAATTCGTCAAGGGCATGGAGTTAACCGTTGCCGTCATCGACGAAAAGGCCTACCCCATTGTCCACATCATCCCGCCCGATGGCGTCTACGACATGCGTAGTAAATATCCCTGGCTTTCCGGCGGCCAAGGCAGCCAGTATGTCTGTCCGGCCGATCTTGACGAAAGCACCACGCGGGACGTTCAGGAAGTGGCGCTCGCCGCCCACAAAGCGCTGGAAATTGAAATTTATTCTCGCGTCGACGTACTCCTGGATTCCAAAAAACGCCCTTATGTGCTAGAAGCCAACACCATACCCGGAATGACGGCCACCAGCCTGCTTCCCAAGTCGGCGGCCGCCGCCGGCATCCCCTTCCCCGAACTTTGCCGCCGCATCGCCGAAGCATCACTCAAGCTAGGAAGCCGATAAGCCATGAAACGCAAGACCACCAAGACCCGCCGCCGCGCTCGCCAGAGCGTGCTGGAAGTGCGCGTCATGTCGCCGCGCATCGCCTGGCACGGCTTCACCCGGATGCTGAGTGGCACGCTGCGTCTGGCGCTGGTACTGACGATCCTGGTGGGCATTGGCTGGGGCATCTGGCGTGGCATTCAGCACACCTTCCATCACAATCCCGACTTCCGCCTGCAGGTCATCGACCTCAACAAAAACTCGGTGATCGACGAGGTCAGCCTGATTGAAATCGCCAATATCGATCTGACGGTCAACACCAGCCTGTTCGAGGTTGACGTCAACCGCACCCGCGAGCGCCTTGAGGCCATGCCCGCGGTGACCAAAGCCGTGGTCGAGAGGCATTTGCCCGGCACCCTGGTGGTGCGGATCACCTGTCGTGAGCCGCGAGCCTGGGTCGCCCCCACCGGTAGCGATTTGAGCCAGGCGCGCATGGTTGGCGGCCTGCTGCTGGACGCCGACGGGCACGTTTACCCCTGCCCGCAACTCCAGCTCGAAGAGGCCGCCCTGCTGCCAATCATACTGCTTGAGGACCATGAGGAGCACCCCCTGCTTGCCGGTCAGGTTCTCGAACACCCTGAACTGGAGCGTTGTTTCCAACTGCTGGAAGCCGCCGAAAAGGCAGACCCGGAGTCCCCACGCTGGATCGAGTTCATCCGCCAGGCCAACGATTGGTCGCTGCGACTGGTCACAAAAAGCGCAACATCGGCCACCTTCGGCCTGCGCGAACATCCTGCACAGATGGATAAGCTGCGCGCCGCCCTCGATCACGCGGCCCAAAACGGTTACGCCATCGACACCATCAACTTGATTCCCCGTTTCAATGTTCCCATTACTGTGCGTGGCAGTCAGCCGCCACCGCGCGCCGTGCCTGTTTTCGGCACTCACCCCTCTCAACACTAGAAGCCCACCCATGGCAAGACGCTCCAAAATTCACGTCGGACTCGAAATCGGCACCAGCAAGGTTTGCATGGTGGTCGGCGAGGTGAAGGCTGATAGCGCGGTCAAGATTCTCGGCATCGGCGAAACCAAATCGGCCGGCGTACGCAAGGGAGAGATCTACGACTACTCGCAGGCACGGGCCTGTCTCAAGGATGCTCTCGCCAAGGCCGAGGATGCCAGTGACGTCGAAATCGGCAGCGTCTTTCTCGCCGTCACCGGCTCGCACATCCAGGGCATCAATAACCGTGGCACCTACCGTCTGCCCGAAGGCGAAAAAGTCGTCGCCCCCGAGCATATCGAGGAAGCCCGCACCATTGCGCGCGAAGTACAGATTCCTCAGGATCACGTCTATCTTCACCCCATCATTCGCAACTACTGGCTCGACGGACTCGAGCACCCCACCAGCCCGACCGGCCTCTTTGGCAAGACAGTGGAAGCCGATTTCCACATCGTGCATGGCATTGGCAGCCGTCTGCAAAACAGCATCAAGCTGGTTCGCGAGATGCCGCTTGAAGTCGACGACATCGTCTTCTCTCCCATTGCCACAGCCCGCATGGCGCTCGAGCGTGATCAACGTGAGGGCGGAGCACTCGTCATCGACATTGGTGCCGGCACCACCGACTACGCGCTCTACCTCAACGGGGTAATCACTGCCTCGGGCTGCATTCCCGTCGGCGGCGACCACATCACCAACGACATCCACCTTGTCACCGATCTTCCCTTCTCCAAGGCCGAGCGCATCAAGATCCAGGAAGGCGACGCATCCGGAGATCCCGGCCGTTCGGTGGGCACTGCGCGCCTCACCGACGATCGCGGCTATGCCGAAGTTGAAGTCAGCCGCGCCACCCTCAACGAGATCATCCGCCAGCGCCTCGAGGAAACCCTCCAACTTGTGCGCAAGCGCTTGCCCCAGGGCAGCGTGGAAGCTATCGGATCGGGCATCTACCTTACTGGCGGCACGAGCCTCATGCGCGGCTTCAGCGAACTCGCCTACGATGTCTTCAAGCGTGACATCTACCGCCCAGAAATGCCCGAGATCAGCGGGGTGCGCTCCAGCTTCAAGGAGCCCCGCTACGCCACATCCATCGGCCTCATCCGCTATGCCCAGATCCTCGACTCCGAGAGCTCCTCTCCGCCCGGGGTGTTGGGCAAGATTGGCGGCATGTTCTGGCCATTCAAGCGCTGAACTCTCCGAACCAGACCCGTCCATACTTCCAGCCCACCTCGCACATGATTCCTTATTCCCGCGACCCCGCCAAAACCATACCGCCCACCTCCGTTAAAATCATCGGCCTCGGAGGCGCGGGTGCCAACATGCTCGAGCGCATCGCTCTCGACGGCATGGAAGGCACCGAACTGCTGGCCCTCAACACCGACATCCGCAACCTCGGCGCCTGCATTGCCGGGGAGAAAATCCAGCTCGGTGCCAACCTGACAAAGGGGCTGGGAGCAGGCGGCGACCCGCAACTCGGCAACAAAGCGGTGCTGGAAGCTGAAAACGAAATCCGTGCCGCGCTCAAAGACCACAAAATCGTTTTCGTTTGTACCGGCCTGGGAGGTGGTACGGGATCGGGAGCAGCACCCATCGTCACCCGTATCGCGCGCGAGGAAGGAGCCTTTGTCGTGGTGTTTGCCACCACTCCTTTTGCCTTTGAGGGTGATCGCCGCCGCGATCAGGCCGAGGCCGCGCTCAACGAGCTTGCAGTACTCTCCAATGCACTGGTCACCTTCGACAACAATCGCATGGGCGAGCTGGTTCTGGCCAAACAGGGAATCCACGAGGCATTTGGCGCAACCGACCAGATGATCTCGGAATCCATCAAATCGGTCATCCGGCTGGTGGTGCGCCCCGGCCTGATCAACATCGGCCTGGACGAACTGATGACCGCGCTCAAAACCAACCGCTCGCGCTGCCTGTTCGGCTCTGGCATGGCTGAGGGTGCGGACAGAGCCAGCAAGGCGCTGCGCAGTGCGCTGGCCAGCCCGCTACTCGACGAAGGCTCACTGCTAAAGGACACACAATCCGTCCTCGTGCATCTCTGCGGTGGAGAGGACCTCACCCTCTTCGAAGTCGAGTTGCTGATGCAGCAACTTTCAAAGCACGTGCCAGAAAAGGCACAGGTCCTATTTGGTGCCGCCATCGATCCGGCCTTGGGCAATTCGCTCTCGGTTACCTTGATCAGCGCACTGCCCGAAGAAGCCCTCGCCAAGGCGCCCCGCAAGGCCATCAGCCAGGCAGACGATGACAGCCCGCTGGTCAAAAAGACTGCAAGCCAAACCAAGTCCGAGCCCAAAGCGAACCCGAAACCCGAGCCAGCCCTACAAGCCGAAGCTCCCCGGAAAGAACCTGTGAGCGAGGCTCCCAGCCTCTTCGAGCAAGAAAAGCCCTTCGCCGAACCTGAAAGCCACGGGGATAGCGCTGAAGAAAAGAACGTCTCCCCTCTTCCCGAGAAGCGCCCCGAAGGTGCCGCCCCGTGGAGTCAGAAAAATGACCCAGCCAAAGAACTGACCCCCCTCCCGCCCGAGGGTGAGAAGCAAGCCCTCAACTCCAAGCCCACCGCCGCGGAGTTGCTGGCGCGATTTGGCGAAGAGGAAAATGAGTCCGAAGATGAACCCACCGCTGAGACCAATCCCCCCGAGCCGATGACCTCCTCTCTGCCCATGGCTAAATCGGAGCCCATATCTGGGTCCGCGACCCAACCCGAGGACAAGCCAGCTGCCATCATCAGCCCCTTCAAAGCGGAACCCCTAGACCCCAAGCCTGATAAGGACGATGCAGCCATCCCCAAACTCAAGCTCGGTGTCAAGCCGGCGGCCTCAGGTTCAGGTTCCGACGAGCTCTCGCTGGACAGTTCTCCACGCGGACGTTTCGAAGGGGAAGACCCCAATGTGGTCGACGGCGAGGACCTCGACCTGCCGCCTTTTCTGCGTAAAAAGAAGTAAGCGCTTCGCGCCTGTTTCTGGTTCTTGGTTCAAAAAAGTTCCCGGTTTTCGGCCGAATAGAAAGAGAGCGCCGCCCGCAGTTCGCTCGTTGCTAGAGGCGAGAGGAGCATGGAAAGCCTTCGGTTAAATGATATCGTAATAACTTGCTGCTCAATCATGGAGCCCGGTTGATACCCTACCTGTTGAGTGCCTCGTTTTCGAAAAAGGCCCGCTACTCACAACCGGTAACTGGAATCAAGAACCAGCAACCAAGAACCACCTCGGCTTGACGAGGCTACTTTCCCTCTTCGAGCTTCTTGATCCGCTCGATGAGTTTGGGCAGGCGGCGGGCCATGGCGCGGGACTTGCGGTCCTCCATCACGGGAACGGCTGGGAAACCTGAATAGACTTGGCCCCCCTCAAGGTCGGTGGTGACACCAGCACGGCCCGCGATTACGGCCTTGTCACCAATCTTGACGTGGCCGGCCGCTCCGGACTGGCCGGCGAAGGTCACGTAATCACCAATGATAGTGCTGCCGGAAATGCCCACATGGGAAACAATCAGGCAGTGCTTGCCGATCACACAGTTGTGGCCGATCTGCACCAGGTTGTCGATTTTGGAACCCTCACCGATCACGGTCTTGCCGAAGCGCGCGCGATCAATGGTGCTATTGGCACCAATCTCGACATCCTGTTGGACCTCCACAATGCCAACCTGCTCAATCTTGACATGCTTGCCCTCGTTGAGCTCGTAGCCGAAGCCATCCGAGCCGACAACAGCACCCGGCTGCAGGATGACACGATCTCCCAAAGTGCAGCGTTCGCGCAAGGTGCTGTTAGCCATCAGGATGCAATCCTCTCCAACCTGCGCATCGACACCAACCACGACGTTGGGACCGATTTCCGAACCCTTTCCGACTTTGGCTCCCGCCATCACCACGGCACCGGCATGGACCATGGCGTCGGGGTGGACATCGGCAGAGGCGTCAATGTCGGCTCGCTCATGCACTCCCGGCGCAAAGCCACGCGTGCTTTGCGCGAAGTGGTTAACCACGGCAGAGAAGGCGAGGGTCGGATTATCGACCGCGATCAAAGCAGTGGTCGCGGGACCATCGGTTACACCACGACCCACGATGACCGCGCCTGCCTTGGTCTCGAGAAACTGAGGGTGATACTTTTCGTTGCCCAGAAAACTGGCATCGACGGGGCCGGCCTGATCGAGAGCAGCCATGCCACTCAAGATGAGATCGCGCTCACCGCGGACAATTTCACCATCCACCCACTTGGCCAGTTCTGAGAGCGTGAGCGTGGCGGACACCCGGATTGAAAGCTTAGGAACTTACTCGGCAGACTTGTCTTGCTTGGCGTCCTCGGCGGGACGCTCGGGAGCATCCTTGTTGAGCAGCTTGAGCAGATTGGCGGTGATGTCGGTGGCGTCCTTGGTGTAGAGCAGGAAGGGCACTTGGGATGTGCTCATGCCCGACTTGTCGAACACGTAATCGTAGTTACCTAGCTTGGCCTCTTCCTCGACGAGTTTGCGGATTTCCTCGAGAATGCCCTTCATGCGCTGCATTAGCTTTTCATTGAGAGCCTGATTGCGGCGCTGAAGAAACTCGCGACGCTCGCGGTCCAGAGCGATGCCTTCCTGCAGTTTGACCTGACGCTGCTTGAAGAGTTCCTGTTTCTTGGACTCGGCAATTGTCGTGTCTTCGAGTTGCTTGCCCAGGGTTTCGAGTTGTTCCTCGAGGGTGCGGATGCGGGCGAGGCGCTCGTTGTTGTCCTTCTGGATGCGGGCGCGCTCCACATTGATCTGTTTCTGGGCCTCGTTGGTGCGGTAGTATTGCTTGAAGAGCTCCTGCATGTCGACGGTGGCGATGCTGAGCTTGTCTTGGGCCTGCACAGCAGAGGCAGTGAGGAGCAACAGCGAGAACAGTGCGGTGAAAATTCGTTGGAAATGCTTCATGGGAGGAGATGGGTGAAACTTTGGGTCGGGACTGGATGCTGAGGACAAAATCCAAGGTCGTCAACGATCATCCCCATGCCAGCCACCAATCCGTGAATCCGCGTGCTTGCCGCATGGGAGCCCAGCCTTTACCAAAGAGCGTGGCCGACAAGAATATCGTCTATTTTGACCTCGAGACTCAGCGCAGTTTCGGCGATGTGGGCGGCTTCGCCAACAAGGACAAGATGGGCGTCTCGGTAGCGGTCACCTACAGCACGACACGCGGCAGCTACGAAATCTACCCCGAAAATGAGATGGAGGCCCTCGCTGATGAACTGCTCAAGGCCGATCTTGTGGTCGGCTGGAACCACATCCAATTCGACTACCCTGTCCTACAGCCATACGTCTTCCACACTCTGGCCGACCAGACCATCAACCTCGACATGATGCTTGAGTTGGAGGGAATGCTGGGTTTTCGCCTTAAGCTCGACTCGGTCGCTGCCGCCTCTCTGGGCATGGGAAAAACCGGCGACGGCCTCGACGCCCTGCGCTGGTGGCAGGAGCACAAGAAAAGCGGTGAGTTCGAGCCGTTGCGAAACATTGCCCAATACTGTGCTTTTGACGTCAAGGTAACCAAATGCGTTCATGAATACGCCCTCAAGCACGGCCGCCTGCGCTACGACGACAAGGCCGGTGGGATTACCGAAGTCGAGGTGGACTGGCGTTTGTAAGCGCCTACCACGGACGAGCAAAGCGAGTGCAAGTGCCTACCGCGGACAACACGGTGACGGCGAAGCCGCCTGGAGGAGTATGAGCTTAAAGCACTCCAAGCATCCCCAACACTCGGGTGCAGGTCCAAATGAAGGTCAACACAAGGGCGACCAGGAACACTTTGCAGCTGCGCTCAATAGAGGATTTGGTCATGACGGACGTTCAGTAAGCCATGGGCAACATGTAATCAAGACATACTCGAGAGTGTCTGCAGGATGGACATGATGATCATGTAAGCCATCACCCCCACAAGGGCAGCGATCACGATCAGCACCACCGGGGTGATCAGCGCCATGATGCGCTGCAGGCTGTTGTCGAGCTCTCGATCAAAGCGTTCGGCGGCGCGGCGCAGGGATTGCTCGATCTTGCCGGTGCGCTCACCCACAGAGACCATGTCAATGAGCAGTGGAGGAAAGGCTTCCGTACGGATCAAGGCACTGGATAGGGCGCGACCGTCACCAACCTGATCGATAACCTTGTCGAGATGCTTGCGCAGTTCAGCGTTCTCGGTGGCATCGCGGGAGAGTTCGAGGGCGCGCAAAAGCGGCAGGCCATTGCCCACCAGATTGGCCATCGTCTCCAGAAACTGCACGTAAAAGCGGCTCGAAACCACCCGCCCGAAAAGCGGCAGGCTGAGCTTGGCGCGGTCCCAGGTCGGCTTGTTGGCCGGATTGTCCAACCAAGCCTTGAAGAAAATGACGACCGCGACGATGGCCAGCACCATGGCCAGCCACCACTTGGTCAGAAAGCCGGAAACAAACATCAAAATGGCAATGCCCAAGGTGGGCGTGCTACCCGGGGTGCTTTCCAACAGCGAGAGGAGTTGTGGGATGAGGACGGTGACACAGACAACGGCCAAACCGATGCCGGCGGTGACCAGAAGCGAAGGGTAGATCATCGCCAAAATCAGCTTGGCCCGCAGATCCGCGAGGGTCTTGAGGTAATGAGCCTGACGCTTGAGGATGGTATCGAGCGCACCAGAGGCCTCACCCGCCGCAGCCAGCGAGCAATAGAGCGGACCGAAGCTGGGGCTGACCCGGCGCAGCGCAGAGGAGAAGCTGCTGCCGTCGCGCACAATCTGGCGGATCTTCCAGGACACCTCCTTGAGATTGCCCAACTCCTGACGCCCCTCCATCGCCTTGAGTGCCGGCTCCAGTTGCAGGCCGGCACCCAGCATGTCGGAGAGTTCCTCGGTGAAGAGCACCACTTCCGCGCGCTTCAATTTGACCGGGCCCTCCCCGAAACTCTCAGGACCCGCGTCAGCCTTGGGCTTGCCCGAAGCCTTGGCCGCCGCCGCTTTGGCGGCTGCTGCCCCGCTCTGCTTGAGCTGCACTGGCTGCAGACCTTTGCGCTCAAGACGACGAAGAGCCTCGTTACGGTCCGCTGCATCCAACTCACCGGTGGTGACTGAGCCGTTGGCAGAGAGCGCCTTGTAGGAGAAGATGGCCATGATGGAATTTACTAGAAGTTATCTCATCAACCCTGGGTGGGGCTATTCCAGTGAATCTTGAAATCTAGCAAGGAGCAACGCGGCTTGATGTCAAGAGGCGCGGAGCCCGAAGGCCATGCATGGGAAAAACGGCGTAGCCGCTGTTTCAAATTCAATTCAAACAAAATAAAAGGTCCGTGCAGGATTGATGAGATGGCTTCTAGGCACTCGCATGCTCAGTGGTGGTCACAGAAATCACTTCCTCGATGGTGGTCTCTCCCTGCATGGCCTTGTGCCAACCGTAGGTGCGCATCGGCACGTAGCCATCACGAATGGCTTGCTCGCGCATCTTGGAGGCGGGTGCGCCATGAGCAACCAGCTCCTGCATCGCATCGGTGATCAGCACCACTTCATAGATGGCCAGTCGTCCCGAGAAGCCCGTGCCACGGCAGCGATCACAGCCGACCGGGCTGAAAGCCTGCCCGGTAATATTGGCGGGGACACCCAGTTCCTGCAGGTCGAGTGCCGAGAGCTCACGCGGCTGCTTACAACTGGGGCAAAGGCGACGCACCAGTCGCTGGGCAAGGAAAGCGCGCACGGCGGCCGATACCAGGAAGGGCTCCACGCCCATGTCGACCAAACGACTGATGCCACCGAGTGCATCATTGGTGTGCAAGGTGGAGAACACGAGGTGACCGGTGAGCGAGGCGCGGATGGCAATCTCGGCAGTTTCTAGATCGCGCACTTCACCGACCATGACAATGTTGGGATCGGCGCGCAGAATTGAGCGTAGCGCGTTGGCAAAGGTCAGCCCGATGTCGCTTTTAACCGCGATCTGCATCACGCCGGGAAGCTTGTTCTCCACTGGATCCTCAACGGTGACGATGCGCAGGTCGGGGTGATTCACTTCACTTAAGAAAGAGTAGAGACTGGTCGATTTTCCCGAGCCGGTGGGGCCAGTGATCAGCACAATGCCATTGGACATGCTCAGGAGCTTCTGGATCTTGTTTTTGACGAAGGGCTCGAGGCTGAGTTTCTCTAAGTTGAACTTCTCCTGGTTAAGCAGACGCAACGAAACACTCTCACCTTCCACCGTGGGAACAGTGGCGACACGCACGTCGATGGTCTGGCCTTCGAACTGCAGATTGATGCGGCCATCCTGAGGGATGCGGCGCTCGGCGATGTCGAGGCGAGCCATGATCTTGAGGCGTGCGATGACCGAACTTTGTAGCGCCTTGATGTTCTCGGGCACAGCCACCTCGGCGAGCACGCCATCAATGCGGTAGCGGATGCGCAGATTGCTGGCCAGGGGTTCGACGTGGATGTCGGTGGCACGTTGGTCGAGCGCCTCGCGAATGATCTGGTTGACGAACTTGACCACGCTGGCCTCTTCGTCGTCGTCATCAATGATGTTGGCTTCGTCCTCGCTGGCCTCGATCGCATCATAGTCGAAGTCGCGGCCCTCAAGGATCTGCTCAAAGGTATCTGCCCCTACCCCGTAAAGGCGGCGGAGCGCCTCGTGCAGTCGCTTGCGGGAAGCCATCACCCAATCAACGGGCATGTCCAATTCCTGAGCAGCTGCCTGACGGGCCACCAGGTTGAATGGATCAAAGGTGCAGAGAGTCAGGCGCTCAGCCCCGTCCTCGCCGGTGATTTCCATCGGCAGCAGGCGATGGCGCAGTGCAAGCTGGGGACCACAGGCCTCACGCAGCGGCAGCGGCAGTTCTGCAATCGGAATACTCTGCAACCACTCAAGGCCGAGATCGTGAGCCAATTCCTTGAGATAGCGCTCCTCATCGAGCACTCCGGAGTCCAGCAGGTCATCAATCGGCGAGCGTTGCCGCTGCATGGCACCCTCCAGGACTTCCTTGAGGGCGGGCAGGTTCTCGCAGCCTATGCGGACAGCCGGATCGATGAGCATCTGATTCATGGGGCGTTGGCCCTATTAGGGCGCAAACCGTAGAGCGGCGCAATCTCCCTGTTTCGTTCAGGATTTGGCGCAAAGCATGCCCATGAGAGGATTTTAAGCCAGATTGGCACCCAATCAATGCCTGCGCTTGCGCTTGAAGCTCAGTGCCGCCATTTGCTTGGCGATGAGCGCCTGGAGGTTGGCGACTTCCTCGGCATCCAAGTCGTGCTCCTGATCATGCAGCTTCTCCTTGGCGCGCTCGAGGGCCTTTTCGGTCTCCTCTTCGTCGATCTCTTCTTCACCAAGAGCCATGTCAGTGAGCACCACCACCTTTTCCTGCGTGATTTCGGCAAAGCCGGAACCCACGGCCAGAGTGCCAACTTCGCCGTTGTGAAGGTAACGCAACTCTCCGGCTTGGAGAGCGCTCACCAGGCCGGCGTGCTGGGGTAGAATGCCCATCTCACCATCCGCACCCGGCAAGTAGACATTGTCCACAAAGCCCGAGAAGACTTTCTTCTCTGGGGTCACAATGTCGAGATGCATGGCCATGGGATTGCGAAATTTGGGGGAGATGAGTTGAGCTTGCGTTTTTGTGCAATCAATCGCGCTCCACGGCATCGATACCGGCCTTCATGTAGAAGTTACCTTCCGGGACGTCGTCCCACTTGCCATCTAGAATTTCAGCGAAACCCTTCACGGTGTCTTCCATGGAAACCAGCGCACCTGGCACGTTGGTGAAGACCTCGGCCACGTGGAAGGGCTGGGTCAGGAAGCGTTGGATCTTGCGTGCCCGGAAGACGGTGAGCTTGTCCTCGTCGGAGAGTTCGTCCATGCCGAGAATGGCGATGATGTCCTGCAAGTCCTTGTAGCGCTGCAGGGTCTGCTGCACGCCACGCGCCACGCGGTAGTGCTCTTCGCCGACCACATCAGGAGCGAGGGCTTTGGAGGTGGATGCCAGGGGGTCCACGGCGGGGAAGAGGGCTTGTTCCGCGAGCGAACGCTCGAGCACCACAGTCGCGTCCAAGTGGGCGAAGGTGTTGGCGGGGGCGGGGTCGGTCAAGTCATCCGCTGGCACGTAAACGGCCTGAATCGAGGTGATCGAACCCTTGTTGGTGGAGGTGATCCGCTCCTGGAGACCTGCCATTTCCTCGGAGAGAGTCGGTTGGTAACCCACGGCGGAGGGGGTGCGGCCAAGAAGCGCGCTCACCTCGGAGCCGGCTTGGGAGAAACGGAAAATATTGTCGACGAAGAGCAGCACGTCCTGGTTGTCCTCATCACGAAAGTGTTCGGCCATGGTCAGGGCGGAAAGCGCCACGCGAAGACGCGCGCCTGGAGGCTCGTTCATCTGACCATAACAAAGCGCCACCTTGGAACCTTCCTCGGAAAGCACGGGGTTGCCATTGGCGTCAAGCTTGGGATGGCCGTGCTCATCCTTCTCGGTGGCGATGACACCCGACTCGATCATTTCCCAGTAGAGGTCGTTGCCCTCACGGGTGCGCTCACCCACACCAGCGAAAACGGAGAAACCACCGTGAGCCTTCGCGATGTTGTTGATGAGTTCCATGATGACCACGGTCTTGCCCACACCGGCACCACCGAACATGCCACCTTTACCACCCTTGAGCAGCGGGCAGATGAGATCGATCACCTTGATGCCGGTCGGCAGGATCTCGGCCGCAGCGGACTGCTCGGTGAGCGTCGGCGCCGGACGATGGATAGGAGAGCGGAGATTTTCGTCAGCCAGCGGCTTATTCTCGTCCACCAGTTCACCGGTCACGTTAAAGATACGGCCAAGAACTTGCTTGCCCACGGGAACGGCAATCGGCTTGCCAGTGTCGGCAAGAGCCATGCCTCGCTTGAGGCCGTCGGTGGTGGACATTGCAACTGCGCGCACCCAGCCATCTCCCAAGTGCTGCTGCACTTCGAGCACAAGCTTGGTATCTACACCATTGAGGGCGTATTGGATTTCAAGGGCGTTGTAGATTTCTGGAATCTTGCCGGCTTTGGAGAAGTCAGCGTCAACGACGGCGCCGATGATCTGGACGATGGTTCCTTGGTTGCTCATGGTGTGTAAACCTGGTTGGTCGGTTGGGAATTCGGTGAGGGGATCAGTTTCATTCCATCGCCTTCATGGCGGTGGTGATTTCAAGCAGCTCGGCGGTAATGGCGCCTTGGCGCAGCTTGTTGTATTCGAGAGTGAGTTCCTTGATGAACTTCTTGGCGTTGTCGGTGGCAGCCTTCATCGCAACCATGCGCGCGGAATGCTCGGAGGCGCGGGCTTCAACGTGGGCCTGATAAACCTGATAGTTGATGTAGAGAGGAAGCAAAGCTTCCAGAACTGCGGCAGGACTTGGCTCGAAAGTGTAGTCGCGGAAAGCGTCTTTGATCTTCTCCTCGGTAGACATGCCGTGGGCGGCTGCTTCGGACTCGGCTTCAATGTCGCCTTCAATCTCCTGAATGGGAAGCAGAGCCGTGACGACAGGCTCCTGACGCAGGGTGTTGACGAACTTGGTGTAGACGAGGGTGACTTTATCGTAGTTGCCATCGAGAAATTCCTTGGTCAGGAGCTTGGCGATGGGGCGCGTTTGGAAAAAGGGCACGGGATCCTTGACGTTGAAGTCGGCAAGAACCTTCCTGCCCAACTTCTCGCATACCGCACGCAACTTGCGGCCGACAGTCACGTAGTGGGCATCGGGAGAAGCCTGGGCTACGAGCGCCTTGGCAAGGTTCGTGTTGAGGGGTCCGCAGAGCCCCTTGTCAGTGGAAATGACAAGCACCAGTTCACGGCTGCCTTCACGCTTCTCGAGGAGCGGATGGGACTCGTCTCCGAAGTTCTGCTGAATATCGGCAAGCATCTGGTTGAGATGCGCCGAATACTCACGACCGGCCAGTGCTTGGTCCTGCGCCTTCTTCATCTTGGCCGCGGCGACAAGCTGCATCGCGCGGGTGATTTGCGCGGTGTTCTTGACGGATTTGATCCGGCGGCGGATGTCTCGAAGGTTGGCCATTACTCAGTGAGTGAGGGGATTGTTATCTGATGGGTGGGCGGGCGGTTATTTCGACTTGGGTGGGCGGGCGGTTATTTCCACGAACCCTTGAAGTCGTCGATGGCCTGCTTGAGGGCGTCGACTTTCTCGGCGTCCTTCTTGAGGTCGGGCTTCTCGTTGCGGATGGTGTCGAGGAGCTCGCTCTTGCGGGTGGTGAAGAACTCGCCCATGTCGGCCTGGAAGCGCTGGACGTCTTCCACGGCGACATCGTCGAAGAAACCGTTCTGCATCGCGAAAAGGTAGACGGCCTCAAGCTCCATGGAAACGGGGCTGTATTGGTTTTGCTTGAAGAGCTCCACGATGCGAGCACCGCGATCGAGCTTCTTCTTGGTGGACGCATCGAGGTCGGAGCCGAACTGGGCGAAAGCCTGCAGCTCGCGGTATTGGGCCAAATCGAGCTTAGTCGTGCCAGCCACCGACTTGATGGTCTTGGTCTGGGCAGCGGAACCCACACGCGACACCGAGAGACCCACCGAAATGGCGGGACGCACGCCTTGGTAGAAGAGGTCCGTCTCGAGGTAAATCTGTCCGTCGGTGATCGAAATCACGTTGGTTGGAATGTAGGCGGAAACGTCACCGGCCTGGGTTTCAATGATGGGAAGTGCCGTCAGTGAACCGCCACCGGCAGCGTCGGACAGACGGGCCGAGCGCTCAAGCAGGCGGGAATGAAGGTAAAACACGTCACCGGGATAGGCCTCACGACCGGAGGGGCGGCGAAGAATGAGCGACACCTGGCGGTAGGCAACGGCGTGTTTGGAAAGGTCATCAAACACGATGAGCACGTCTTTGCCCTGGTCCATGAGGTACTCGGCGAGAGCACAACCGGCGTAGGGGGCGAGGTATTGCATGGCCGCCGGGTCGGAAGCCGATGCGGAAACGATGGTGGTGTATTCCATGGCTCCGGCATCCTCGAGGGTCTTGAAGGTGCGGGTCACGTTGGAGAGCTTCTGGCCCACGGCCACATAGATACAATAGAGGGGCTTGTGGTTCTGCAGCTTGCCCTGCTCGGCAGCCTTGTTCTGCTTGGCCTGCGAAATGATGGTGTCCACGGCGATGGTGGTCTTCCCGGTTGAGCGGTCACCAATGATGAGCTCACGCTGTCCACGACCAATGGGGATCATGGCGTCGACAGCCATGATGCCGGTCTGAACGGGCACTGAAACCGATTTGCGCTCAATGATGCCGGGGGCGATCTTCTCCATCGGGTATTGATCGGCGGCGTCTATGGCGCCCTTGCCATCCACGGGTTCGCCAAGGGCATTGACCACGCGACCAAGGGTGGCTTCGCCGACGGGCACGGAGAGCAGCTTGCCGGTGGTGCGGCATTCAGAACCTTCGGTCACCGCATCGTAGTTGCCGAGCAGCACGACGCCGACTTCGCTTTCCTCAAGGTTGAGCGCCATGCCGGTCACGCCACCGCCGAAATCGATCATTTCGTTGAGCATGACGTCGGAGAGGCCTTCGACCTTGGCCACGCCGTCACCGACCTGGCGGACAATGCCGACGTTGGTTTTTTCAACCGAAGAGGTGATTCCGGCGATTTCTTGTTCAAGTTCCTGGAGGATGCTGCTCATGGGATGAGTTGGTTTGGGGAGTGGTTAGTAGGAAAGGGTCAGAGATTAGAAAGCCGCTTCGAGGCGCTTGAGGCGGCCTTGGACCGAGCCATCGAAGACGTCGTCGCCCACCTTGATGCGCATGCCGCCGATGAGCTCGGCGTTGATCTTGTATTGGATTTCGAGGTCCGGGCCATACTGGGTGCTGAGCTCGGCAAGCAACTTGGAGCGCGAGGCCTCGTCAAGTTCGACAGCGCTCTCCACAGTCACCTTGCGGCCTTCGAGTTCCAGGCGGGCCAAGCGATGCAAGGCGCCAAAAACGGCATGGAGGTCGCGGGTGTGGGAACCCTTGAGCTTGGCCACCGCCTTGCTGAGGCGAGCTTCATCCAGACGGCCGTCCACCTGGCACATGCCGAAAATTCGGCGGGCGGTTGCAGCGGCGGTCTTGGAAATCTTCATGG